>CAYMLF010000152.1:0-5645 GCA_964391275.1 uncultured Candidatus Bathyarchaeia archaeon | reverse complement strand
AATCGAAAACCTGAGACAGAAAATAAGGGAGAGCGTTCTCCCTGTGTTGAGGTGACTTCTTTTTTGGTTGGCGCTGATCGAACCGTTGAACCCACTTCCCATAAAGCGGTTCAACAGTTCAATGGGAAAATTGAACTCTTAGGGTTCTCGCAGCGCGGTTTGCGGATACTTCGTGTTTTGGGTACGCCTGACTGCACAGCCAGCGATGCAGCAAAGATTGTAGGGTGCTCCAAAAGCTTGGTTTCTTATTGGAAAAACCATGCCGTAAAGACTGGTTGCCTGCGCTTGCTGATCGATGGCATAGTAAAATACTATGAGTTGACAACGCTGGGCAAGAAAATCCTTGAGCGTTCAAAAAACTTCACTACGGGTGAGACGGGCTTTGGTTGTGTGCATGTGTTGGAGGATCATGCGGTTAAGTTTTTGATTCTCAAGGAAGAGGATGCTGACCGCAGGATTGATTGGAAAAAGCTTGGGGAGCCTCGGAACTGGGTTAAATGGGGTTTTAAGCTTGGGAACGTTCGTGTCGTTAAGACTTCTAAGCATATTATTATTCATCCTGGGAAGCTGCGTGATTTTGATGCTGATGCGCTATTGGTTTTGGCTGGGCAGATTGTTGGTCGTGTGCGGTTGGAGTTGATGGTTCGGTTTGGCATGGTGCTCAGCGAAGAAGGCGTGCCACTTCATGCGCCTGTTTGGGAGGTCTTCACTCCTGAAGCAGAAGGGTTTGAGGATGCAGGCACTTTTAAGGTTCACTTGCGGGATGGCGCTGTCGGCGGTTTAGACTGTAGTCCGCCTGAGCGTAAACGGCATTTTGAGTACAACCGTAAAGAATTGGCTGTTGCAGCCGTTAGGAGTCCTGAATTGTTTGTGGAGCTATCCCGCAAAGTCGATGCTTTAGCCAGAACGGTTGAAGGTTTGGTTTCTGTTAATGAGCGTCTTGCGGGTTTGCTCTCTGACGCTTTCGGCTTAGCAAAGAATGGCGACGGCAAGGAAACGGTTGGATTTGGGGATGGAGGCAAAAGCTATGTCCGCTAACCCTAAAATGGCAGTGAAAACGTGTTCAAAAGCACTTTTGACAATTAGCCGTGGGCATTGGAAAAGTCCATGCTTTTCACGAGTTGCATTTTTGCGGTTGGTTGATCCTGATTACCGATTGTTAGTTTTGCCATGCATTGATGGAGCAAAAAACATGGAGTGCGCACTTTGGTATGGAGAACGCTGAAAAACCTGTTCAGAACAAGAAAAAGCGCAGCCAAAGCGACAAGATAGGACGCTTAAAATACAATCAACAGTTGCTAAAGCAGAACTCAAAAGACATCAAAGAAATAAAAATGCACATACGCTCCCTACGAAAAGCGCTAAAGCCACTGTTTCACTACGAGAAGCAAGAAATCCAAGAGGCAGCTTGCCAAGACGAAGTAGACCGTGAAATCCTGCAGTTGCTTTATGAAGCTGGCTCTACCGGTCTGTTGCCTAAAGATTTGGCTTTTAGGCTTAAACAGTTTAAGGTTAGTCGCCACCAGATAAGCCGAAGACTTGTGAGAATGAATAAGCGTTTAGAAAAAGAGTATGGAGAGCGCATCGCAGAGAAGAGAGGCTGGCACTGGGCATTGACTAGCTTTATCGTGGAAGCATGGGGAGAAACAGAAGAGGAGTGAATCGCTTCCTTAGTATATTGGAGATTTCTCGGGTAAAGAAAAAGCCGTAAAGAAACTTTTGTGGGAACGATAGAAAAAAGAAGGGATTTAGAAGAAAGACCGCAGGCTAGTCTGTGTTTGTCTTTAAGGTTTGTATGTTTTTTCTTGTTTAGCTTTCAACTCGGCGTTTTCTTTCTTTAAAGCGGCGTTCTCGTCCATTATGGTCTTTATGACTGTATTGAGTTGTGTCATCATGTCGTTGATGCGCAAGTTCAGCATGCCTATTTGTTGCATAACAGGCGGTGCTTCAGAAACCTGTTGAGCTGTAGTTTGAGTCAAACTTTTAAGTCACCTCATTTTTGGTTGCTGTTGATTTTGTTTTGTGTTAGGCTGCTATCGGGTTTTGTTTGAGTTGGTTTTCTAAGGCTTCAACTCGACTGCGTAGTTTCTTCATTTCAACAATCAAAGGCACGCCAAGCCACTCGTAGTGGACGCCTTCAGGCTTGCCTTCGCTGTCACGGAATACAAGCTGTGGGTATAGTTCGTGGACTTCTTCCGCAATCAAGCCTAACTGTCTGCCTTCTTCTTGTTTGCGCTGCTCGTCTTTCCAGTCAAAAGTAACAGGTCTAAGCTTATAGAGCCATGAACAGTCTTCTACGTCACTGATGTTATCCTTGAATCTGAGGGCTGAAGTGTTGTATCCTATTTGTCCGCTTGAGTTTCTGTAGAGTGGTCCGTACTGTGTAGTGTTAGCCCATGATGCAGCAACGATGTAGCCGTCGACTATAAAACCAGACGAGCAGCGTAAGTAAGCACTATCACGATAGAGCCACATTCCGCCTGAGCCAAATTGTATCCCTGCCTGGGTTCTGCTCTGTGCACCTTGCAATGACAGTCTGTTAGCGTTATTGACGTCAACTATGTATATGTCGTCGCCAACTTTGAATGCGTCTCCACTGCTTCCGCCTCCATGAATAACACTATTGCAGTCTAAAGATACATACACAGTGATTGCGCCGCCGCTGATACTGTTGATGCCATTTGTAAACACCGTTGTGGCGTCAACCCATTTGAATGGATAAGCTGCTGTCCCCAATCCGAGTCCTCCTTGGCTTGGATTCTGCGGAACAAGGAAAGTATCTTGGTTTGCACCATTATCGCCAGCAGTTACGGCAAACGCATTATTCGGGGATTGTACTTCTAACTTTCCGAGGTTCAAATTTGCTGAGTCTGAAACACCATGTTCATTGAACTTTCTCAGGTAGAGAGTCTCGTATCCAGAATGCATCATGATTATTTTTGGTACATCAGTTGAACTATGTCTTCCATGTCCTATCCATACTTCGCCTTGTTGTGTGCTAAGAAATCCACCTGCAGCAAAATCCTTCTGTACGACTAAACCCACGTTTGTTGCCAAAAGTGGTTCATATTCCTCAGGGTCAGGCCACGTACTGATGATTCCGAATAAGTCTACTACCTCGTCAGAGTTAGAATCGCTAAATGTAATTCTGCCAGAAGCCTCATTTGCTGGAAGACCTAGCGGGGACCAAGTACCATTCACATATCTGTATATGCAGTCTACTAATTGCGTTTTAGTTCGTTGTGGAAATTGGTAAGGTAAGTTTATGCGTTTGCTTATCTCCAAAAACAAGTTCTGCGCGTCAGGCATTTTCGTTTCGAGATCAATGTAGTCTTGGTCATTTGGCGCTTTAATTGTTAATTTGGGTTTGCAAGTTAAAAGGTCAAATACTCCGTCTACCATACTCTTTCACCTCCTATTATTCTTATTTTGGTGCAGTTTCCGAACATGCTTATGAGTTTGCTAGGGCTTTCACCATAAGATTATTTATTTATCGCAACCTTTAAGAAAGACGGGATATTTCAGAAACATACCGTTAGATTAAAATAGGTTCCTTGAAAAATAGGTAGTCTGCCTAAAATCGATAAAAAAGCAGATTTCTAATAATGCTTAAATCTAATAATTACCCTATATATTAGCAGGGTGTTGACATTGAAGTTCAGCGTATTCTTGATGGCTATCCTGGTTAGCGGATTAGTCTTTATGGGCATTGCAAATTTTGACATAGTGCACGCTGAATCCTCCATAACTAAGCCCGCTATTCCAGAGTTCACTGTCCAGATTGTCGCTTATCCTTACGATGTACCGACAACTTATTCAATTGACCCCTATACAGGACAGGAAATTACACATCAAGGCTATCATGTGGAAAATAAATCAATACAGGTTAGAATCAAAAATCAACCTTTTACCCCTTATTGGATAATAGACTCCGATAGTGGCACAAACATGAGTGTTGTCCTCCACTACAACGTTTGGGTCAAAGGACGCTTTTCCGAAAACTGGAATAACGTTTACAGTCTATCAGATGGCCTCCCAACACAGAGTTCAGGCGAATATACCATATTCTCCCTTCCCATCAACTATCCTTCAGGCAGCCAAGTTGATTTCAAAGTGGCTGCAATGGCAGGGTATGTCCATCGCCCAATTGATCCTGCTTCTGGCTGGCCAATATGGCGTTTCACTGGCGAAGAAAGCTGGAGCAACATACAAACCATAACTATCGGTGCAAATAGTGTTGAGGTGCCAGAACAATCACAGGTAAACCCAAATGAAACTTCAGTCCCAAATCAACAATTAGACGCTCAATCAGGCATAGGCTGGATAGAAATTGGTTTGTTTGCTGCATTAGGTGTTATCGCTACTTTGCTTATCGTTGTTATTGCGCTTGTTCGTAAGAAAAGTAGTTCAAAATCTGACGTTAAGAACTAAATAGAATAAAGTCTATGCTTCCTTTTTTTATTGGCGGTAAATCGGTTAAATATCCTTGGCAAGTTTGCTTATTTGGTGTGATGACTATCTTTTTGACTTTTGTTGATTTGAATGTCACACTAACCATCATCACTGCGTTGGTAATTTAACGTATTAACTGGTTTAGAGAATAGCGCTGGCGTCGCTATTCCTGTAGTATCTTTAACGCTTTAAGCAGTTTTTCTGTTCTAGGGTTTTCTCTGTTCAACTTGATTATTCTAACCTTTGCACGCTTAGCCTGCCTGCGGTACTCGCTTATTATGATGCCCTCTGTCTCCAAGATTTTGAGGTTTCTGTTCACTTCGCTGTACTTGCCGCCAGTTTTGCGCACCAATTGCATTACGGCTATTTCTCTGTATTGCGCTAGTATTTCTAGGATCCTTTGCCTGCCTTTGGAAGCAAGCATTTCTTTAAGATCCAAAACATATTCACATCTCCCAAGGACGCAAGCCTGTGCCTTCTATTACGACACAATAGATATGGAAGCAAGAAACCACTCTTAAGTCAAACGAGTAGTTTCAGAAACACCCCGTCTAGCTAATAAGCCAAAAAACGCTCGTTAAATTGAGGATGATTTCAGAAACTCGCTTCAAACACCAGTCTAACAGAAGGTAAAGTCTTTTGGCAAAACCAACCTTAACCATTAAGGGCAGAGTCCAAAGCTGTCTAAGCAGAATCGTTCACCATAAAATGCCAACGCTAACAATTAGAGGATTTATTGTCTGCTGTGCAAACGAAAGAACTAAAGCCATAGAGCAAAAGTTCGACTGGGGCAACGCCCTCATAGACGCCACTATTACAAGTGCTATTACCTTTTTCAGTGCTCTAGGCGGTGGAGCAATAGCAGGAGTCAACACCATCAACATGATAGAATCAGCCACAGTAGCAGCGCTCTCACAATTCTTTATCTTCCTAGCACTAAAGAGAGGATTAATACAGCCCAAAGAAGCTTAAACAAGCGGCGGATACCATCCGACGTTTATCGCTGGAAGCTGCCTGCATTTAGAGGAAAAAACTGTACGACTGAGGCATCTGGTCTAATTCTGAAAAATCTACACCTATCCTTGATGCCCATTCAATGTCTTTAAGGGCGCCTTTGAGTTTTTTATTGGCATTTTTGCGTGAGCGGGTTATGCTGGGTGGGTCGCTGTTTATTTTGCGTGCTATGCGATAGT
>CAYMLF010000151.1:0-5679 GCA_964391275.1 uncultured Candidatus Bathyarchaeia archaeon | reverse complement strand
GCTGTTGCTCTCAGCGTAGACCCTATCCCCCTATAAAAGCGTAAGTCGGCTTTTAGCGGAAGAATACGTTGTCTAGAAATATTGACTAAACAGGGCTCGCTTAGTCTACATTTGTTGACAAAAATCTTTTTTACCAAAAACATTCGCTACGTTAAATGGTGTAAGTGTTGAAGAAAACTATTCTTGTATGTGTGTTCACTTTGGCACTTCTTGTTTGCGCAACAACTGGATTTGATTTGGCAAATGCTAATCCTTTGCCAGACATAGACGCCAAAATTACCGTTGTCAATCCACAAAACGCCACCTACTACACTAACACCATTACCGTAAGCGTTATCGTTGAATCAAACTGGGGAACTTACGGTTCATTTTACAGTTTGGATGGGCAAAATATGGTGCCGATTAAGAACATGACGGTTGTTTCACGTGAAGTCGTCAATCCCGCCAGCAATTTACCAGTTGAAAGAAGAGTCCTTTGGGGCAATTGTACCCTGTCAGGTTTGCAAAATGGCTGGCATAACGTTACTTTCTTTTTAATCACGGACCATGATTTTTCCCTCGCTAAGCAGTACAAGAAAGGAGACATTCTTTATTCAGAAACGTTTCAATTCAAAGTAGACAACTCCAGAATCATATCCATTATTGGATTCAATGCCTTCATAGTTACCGGTGGTTTATGTTTACTTGCTTATGTAAAAAAACATGAGTTGAAAACGGGTGGAATTACTAAGTAGATAGCATGAAAGTGATCTAAGTGGCTGAGTTAACTTTTAGCTGAATCACCATTTTTGCCCATATATTTCCTTGAGTAAGCAATCCTTCACTGCCTAAAACGCCCATTCTCAAGGGCCCATCATCACTTGGCAGTGCAAACCCATCTAGGTAATAGTTTAAAACCAACTTGACAGGCTGGGTCGAAGCCACCTCGCTTCCAGTTACAGGGTCATAGGTTGTGAAGCCTTGACCATTTACAATTTGATTGTAAGTGCGAAAAAACACATACGATAGTATACAAATTGATAATATCGCCGTAATTTTTTCAACATACAAAAACGGGCATCAAAAGAATGTTTTTTATCTGCCTTACGTTATAGCTTCCCTTCAAGGTGCAACACATTATGGGTAAAGGTTCAGGTTACGGAAAAGTTATCCTATTCGGCGAACACTTCGTCGTCCACGGAGTCCCCGGCATCGTATCCGCCATCGACTCCTCAAACGATGCAATAGTCACAAAAGCCAAAAAAGGCCTCAACGTTAAAGACGAACGCAAAGCCGCCAAAGGCTACAGCCAAGAAAAACGGCTCCAGCAAATCGAATCCATCGAGCGCATGCTCAAAGCCATGAATTTAGACCCTAAAACTGCCTTGGACATCTGGGTTGGTGGTTCACTTCCCGGGTTTAGCGGTCTTGGAGCTTCAGCGGCTAGCAGCGTCGCTATTGCGCGAGCCGTCAGTGAAGAGTTTAACCTTAACTTGTCAAATGAGCAAATCAATGCAGTCGCTTATGAGGGCGAAAAGGCGTATGCGGGCAATCCGTCGGGCATCGATAACACTGCGGCTACGTATGGCGGGTTTATGTGGTTTAAGAAGAACCCTGCTGGCGGGCAGGACCTTGTTGAACGCCTGAAAGTTTACAGACCAATTGAAATTGTGATTGGCAGCACAGGCAAAGTCGCCAACACTAAAGCTATGGTTGAAGGCGTCGCTGAACGCAAAAGGAAAGACCCAAAAAAGTATGACCCTCTCTTTAAACAAGCTGAAAACATTGCGGTTGCAGGACGCAAAGCTTTGGAAGCGGGAGACCTCAAAAAAGTCGGCGACCTCATGAATGAGAACCACCGCATCTTGCAGGAAATCGGCGTCTCAAGCAAAGAACTTGACCAACTCGTCGACATCGCACGCAAACAAGGCGCTTTCGGGGCAAAACTCACGGGCGGTGGAGGCGGAGGATGCATGATTGCGTTGACTGGCGGCAAGGAAGTTTCAGGAAAAATCGTTGGCGCCTTTAAAGGTGCTGGCTTTGAGTATTTGATGACTAAAATCGGCGTTGCAACTCATTAAGGCGTTTTTAGCCCTTCATTAGCTTTCTGATTGAATCTCCTTTTAGCTTTGAATGCTAAAGCTGTGATGAATACAATCAAGGCAATGACGAAACCAAAGAAACCAAGGATTACCACGGTGGGGGCGTTCAGAATCTCTGGCGGAAAAGCGTCTATGGATGCAATGAAGATTTTGTAGTAGCTGCCGTTAACCTCAATGTTGCTTGTGCCCTGTTCTTGTATAACAGCGATTATTTGAGTGTCCTTTTCGCTAACCATGACGGATTCATTTGGGTTGGCGGTGACTTGTAAAACATGCTGGTCTGGGTTATCTATGTGGATGAACGCTGTGGGTTCTTCTGTGAGAGCCTGAGCGGAAATGGCATAAGTGGGCACGTATGTTTTTTGGGCGACTTGAAGAGCGTAAATAGGGTAAATGATGGCTATGGATGCGGATAAGCCCATTATTATCAGCGCAACAACCGCCACTTTAGTGCTGCTATCCACGCTAAACACCAATTCTAACTTGCAGACATCAACGTTTTAATCTTGTGCTAAAACACGGCAATGAAGCGTTTTTCAGAACCCATGACCCATTAACGCTTAGTTAAGAAACCTTGACTATAGCCAGTAAAAAAAGTTTGACGAATAGAGATATATTCAGTTGCCATTCAATAAAGCACGACATGGGAACCTTAAGCAAAAGCTTGGCTGCACTGCTAGTCTTGACAGCAGCGTCGGCAATAATTCTAATCGGTTCATCTACTGTTCCCATCTTGCCAAAAGGCAGTCAGGTTTGGAGCGAAACCTTTGGAGGAGCAGGTGACGAATGGGCTTTCTCAGTGATTCAAACCAGCGACGGCGGCTACGCAATTGCGGGATACACAGACTCTTTTGGCGCAGGAAAAATGGATTTTTGGTTGGTTAAAACCGATTCTTTTGGTAGCCAAGAGTGGAACAAAACTTATGGGGGAGCAGGATACGATTGGGCTTCCTCGGTCATTCAGACTAGCGATGGAGGATACGTCATAGCAGGCTCCACAAACTCTTCTGGTGAGTGGGGCTATGATTTCTGGCTGGTTAAAACAGACTCTTCAGGCAACCAACAATGGAACAAAACGTACGGGGGAACCAACCACGATTATGCTTCCTCAGTGGTTCAAACCATTGACGGCGGATACGCGTTAGCTGGCATAGCTAACTCTTTTGGCGACGGAGGATACGCTTTTTCAGGTTTCAGAGACGTTTTTATTGTCGGAAACGCGGATGCTTGGTTAGTTAAAACTGATTCTTTTGGAAACCAATTGTGGAACAAAACCTTCGGAGAGTTTCATGATGACGGCGCTTTTTCTGTAGTTCAAACCAGCGACGGCGGATATGCGTTAACAGGAAACACTTACTCTTTTAGCGCTGGCAACAACACTGATGTCTGGCTGATTAAAACTGACTCTTCTGGCAACAAAGTATGGAACAAAACCTTTGGAGGACCCAAAGATGATTTCGGCTATTTTGTAATTCAAACTAGCGATGGAGGATACGCATTGGCTGGCATCACAAACTCTTCTGGCGCTGGCTACGAGGATGTTTGGTTGATTAAAACCGACGCTTCTGGAAACGTAATTTGGAATAAAACTTACGGTGGAACCCTTAACGATGAAGCTTATTTTGTCATGCAGACCAAAGATGAAGGATACGCCTTAGCAGGCGCCACGTATGCTTTAAACGCTGGTCTGTGGGATGCTTGGCTAATAAAAACGGATTCTTCTGGCAATATTTTGTGGACTCAAGTTCACGGAGGAGTCGGTGACGACCAAGCTATTTCTTTGGTATTGACTAGTGAGGGCGAGTTTGTACTTACAGGTTCCACAAATACTTTTGGAGCTGGAGGCTGGGACACTTGGCTGTTCAAAGTTATGGGTACTGATGTTTCAAGTGCTAATCAAAGCCCTGCTCCAAATTCTCCTTAACTATACTGCCACTGTCTTCACGCATCTCAATCGGTAGTGTGTAGAGTGGCTGTTTGCTTCGTAAGCGGCTCGGTGAGGTCCAGCCACGCAGGGCTTTTTCCAAAACCTATAAACGTCAACTTTTCGATACACTGATTTCAAGGCGAACAAATTTGGGTTTAAGAAGCTTCATAGAGCAACTTCAACAAAGAGGCGAATTAACCAAAATCACAAAGCCAGTCTCAACCGAATACGAGATGGCAGGCATCATAAACGCGCTAGGTGAAAAACCAGTCTACTTCGAAAACGTTAAGGAATCCAGCATTGCAGTTGTGGCTGGGTTGGTTTCTTCTAAAGAGCTGATTTGCCGCTCTCTAGGCATCTCGAGAGAGCAGCTTTTGCCTAAGCTTTCCTCAGCCATCGAGCACCCCATGTCACCCGCAATGGTGCAGAAGGGCGCTTGCCAAGAAGTCGTCGAAACAGACGTGGACTTAACCAAGCTCCCCATCATGCGTTACACCGAAAAAGACGGCGCAAAATACATCGCCTCAGCAGTAGCCATCATCAAAGACCCCGAGTTGGGCAGAAACATGTGCTTCCACCGCCTCATGCTCAAAGACAAAAACCATTTTGTCCCACGCATCGTCGAGAACCGTGGAACCGACACGGCGCTCAAAAAGGCAGGCGGGGAACTTGACATAGCCATATGCATAGGCAACTCCACGGCTGTACTGCTGTCAGCTGCAACATCGCTGCCAAGCGGAGTTGACGAGTTGAGCATGGCAAACGCGCTGGAGAAAACCGAGCTTGTCAAATGCAAAACCGTTGACTTGGAAGTGCCAGCGGATTGCGAGTTCGTTTTGGAAGGCAAAATAACCAAAGAAAAAACCTCTGAAGGCCCCTTCCTTGACCTAACAGGCATCGAAGACCGCGTACGCCAACAGCCGATTCTGGAAGTAAAATGCCTGACGCACAGGCAGAACCCGATTTACCAAACGATTTTGGCAGGCAAGAACGAGCACAAGTTCCTGATGGGCATGCCAAAAGAACCCACCATATTCAATGAGGTCAACAAGGTGTGCCAATGCAAAGACGTCTACATTACACCGGGCGGATGCAGTTGGCTTCACGCTGTTGTGCAAATCCGCAAGGAAAATCATGATGACGGCAGAAAAGCAATCGTCGCCGCGTTCAAAGGGCACGGTTCACTCAAGCACTGCATCGTGGTAGATGAGGACATCAACATTTACGACCCACAAGACGTTGAGTGGGCAATAGCCACGCGGTTCCAAGCAGACAAAAACACAATTATCCTCTCACACCAGCCCGGCTCAAGCCTTGACCCCTCAGGCGACCTCTCAGAAGGCAAGAAAGCCACCACAGCCAAAGCAGGTCTCGACGCTACCATTCCCGTTTCGACCACTGGGAAGGGCTTTGGCAAAGCAGACTACATCAAAGTTGACTTAAACAAGTACCTCTAAGTGATACATATGGAACTAACTAAAGAAGAACAAGCAATGCTAGACGGCAAGGAAGGCTATGCAGTACGCAAAAGCATGGAAATCCTTGTCGCTCTAGGCGAGATTTTCGGCGCAAAAAGCCTCATTGACGTGGGAAGCGTGCAAGTCGCAGGCGTGAGCTACCACAACTTGGGCGATGCAGGCTTAGAATTTCTAAACGAGTTAGCGGCAGACG
>CAYMLF010000150.1:3406-5687 GCA_964391275.1 uncultured Candidatus Bathyarchaeia archaeon | reverse complement strand
TAAGCTGCCGCCATACTCGTCTGTGCGTTTGTTTAGAAGGGGAGAAAAGAACTGACACAACAAGTAGCCGTGAGCGCCATGAAGCTCCACGCCGTCAAAGCCAGCTTTAACTGCACGTTCTGCCGCAAAAGCATACTCTTCAGCAATAACCTCAAGTTCACAAGCTTCCAGCATGCGAGTTTTTCCAGCTGAAGATGGACCAGCAGGCTGAGTACCAATCACTTTTTTGTTTGCGACTCCGCCAGCATGAGAAATCTGAACAACCGCTGGAGCACCAACCGAGTGTAAACCATCCGCAAGCTTTTCAAACCCAGCAATTAAGGAGTCATCGTAGATTCCAAGCTGTTTGGGACCAATCTTGCCGGTAAGCGAAATATAAGCGTGCTCAACTATCGGCAACCCAAGATGGGCTGAGCGCCGAATATAAAAGTTCACCAGCTTGTTGGTTATTGAGCCGTCAAAGTCTGCTCTCCCGCTTTGCATGGGTGGCAGGACGATGCGGTTTCTCAGGGTTAACCCTTTCACTGTGAGTGGCTCAATTAATCTTGGCATAGGCTGGCACTGTTTTGCTAATGTTGTCTTTTGCGCTATAAGAACAGTAGCCCCAAAAAGCAGAAAAATACAAGACGCAAAAGAAAAAGACGTTATGAAAAGTTGGATGCTTAAACGATTGCTTTTTGCGCTAACTCTCTTGCCCAGCTTCTTATTTCAGCCCAGTTTCTCGTGTCATAGACTCCAGGTTCCGACTGCTTATAGGTTGCTTCAACTCTGGGTCTATCAGCCTCTAAAGCTTTTTTAGCCCACCACGGCTCTTTGTTGTAATTGTAGACTCCTCCAAAGAAGCCTAAAGCGACTGGCTGCACACCTAACTGAACAGCTTTTTCGTCTAGGTATTTTTGCTTCATTTTTTCTGCTTCTGCCGCTTGGTCAGGGGTTTGTGAGGCTGAGCCACAGCAAACGAAAAGCCCAACTTTCTTGCTGGTTAACTCTTCTTGATATTTCTTAACGAATTTTTCAGGTTCGCTTGTCCAGCGATTAATTTGTATTCCGCTGCCAACTACGACTAAGCTGTATTGGCTGATATCTTTGATTTTTTCTTTTTTAGCATCAACAACAGTTGTTTCTAAGCCTTGCTGGCGAAAGATTTTGGCGATTTCTTGTGCTGTGCTGGCTGCTGCGCCGTATCGTGTACCATAAACGATTAATGCCTTATTCACTGCTTTCACCTCCCATGGTTTTTGGTCGACTGCTTAGTTTGTAGAGTTTTAATCCGATTAGCAGGTGCCAAACCATCAAGAGAAAGCCTGCCGTTGCTACGCATAAAGCCGCCAAGAAACCAATGTATTCTGCTGGAACAAAAATTAAGCCGACAAGATAGACTAAATCAAGTGTGCTGGCAACGATTCCCACGTAACCTACTTTGCCAAAGGTCTTGCTTCGCAACATAACAATTGAAATTATGAAGCCAGCAACCGCCAAAAAGAGCAGACTCAGATAGATGCCTATGCTTGGGTATGCTGTGTTTGTATTGTAACCGTTGGATAGCAATGCCTGCCCCGTTGCTGTCAACGTTGATTTTTGCGCTTGCGTTGCTGCGTTAGCATATTGGTTACTTAGGTTGAGCATTGGTAGTGCTTGGTTTGAAAAGAAGTAAACTATAATTCCAGCTAAGCCAAAGGCAACTGCTGTTGCCATGTACCTTTTGCTTGTTTGTCGAAGCGCAACATAGAGAGCAACAAACGTTATGCCGACAAGGGCATAGTTAATCAGGTCAAAGACGTTTAGAAAGCTCAATCCCAACAAAGGGTTGCTTTGAAGTAGCGCAAACCAGCCGACAACAGTATCGGGCGGAGACTGCCCAAGCAGAAGGGGGATTTCTGCTGCCCCAAGGTTCCGTCTAAACACCAAAGCAGCAAGGAACGCGGCGACTGCCCCGAGCCTGCACAGTTTCTTTAATGAATCAGCCGCTGTCTTGGTCACGCATCTGCACCTCCATTCCTTACATTCTGGTAATTTAGGAATACCGCAATTAATCCGCCTGCGACGCCAAAGAACGGTGGAATAAGCCCGCCCCCAACAAGCAGCATAACGATTGACAGGGCGATTAAAATTAAGCCGCCGTTTTTGTGCATAGCAAATTTGCCTGCCCAAACCGCCAGCAGGACGCCGACGAGAACCGTTAAGACGCCTGTGATTAGGTAGCTGGGAATTATGGTCATTGCAGGTTCGCCTGCTAATGTCGTGATGCTGGGCCAAGCTTCAATATAGATGCCGTTTGGGG
>CAYMLF010000150.1:0-3306 GCA_964391275.1 uncultured Candidatus Bathyarchaeia archaeon | reverse complement strand
GGCCAAGCTTCAATATAGATGCCGTTTGGGGCTACGTGTCCTTGAAGCATTTCGCCTGGACCATGCGATGCACCGCCTAATCCTGAGAAGATGCCGAGGGCTGAGGCTGCGACTGCGAGTTTTTTCATTGCTCTTTCACCTCGCTTGGGGGTTTGGATTTTTCTATTTCATTTTCTCTAAGGTCTATTCTTAGGATGCCGTCTTTGCCGATTACTTCTAGGATTACGTCTTCAGCAAACTTGGCAGCTACAAGCTCGCCGATTGAGCCTTCCAAAAGCACGCTGTCTTGTGAGCCGTTGGTTAAGGTGAGGTTTTTGAGGTTTCTCTTCGACTTGAGTTCAACCGAAAAGACCCGTGTTTTGTTGCCATTTTGTTTTTGCATTTTTCTTGCTCAATGGCTATTACGGGGTGAATTGTGATTAGTTTTATTTGACGCGGATGCTTAGAAGTTAGTATCTGTGTAAAAATTTGAGGTTGGTGCTTAAAGGGTTTGGGTGAGGGTTCGGGGTTGGATAAGCTGTTTTTTGAGCTTGCAAGCGAGAGCAGACTAGCCATTCTATGCGAATTATTGGCGGAAAATTTGAAGATGCAGGAAATCGCCCGCAGACTCGATGTAACCGCCACTGAAGCTTTTAGGCAACTGGAACGCTTAAGCGCAGCCATGCTTGTTAAAAGGCAGCCCGACGGCACATTCGCAATTTCGGAATATGGGAAACTGGTGATGCAGGCTTCGTCGTGTTTGGATTTTATTTCTAAATACAGGGAGTACTTTTCAACCCATGACGTAATGCGGCTTCCCAGCCAGTTTGTGAATAGGTTAAGCGAGCTTTCAAACTCTGAGCTTTGCACTGATACAATTGCGAATTTAAACAAGGCTGAACAAGCATTTGTTGACGCTAAAGAGTTTGGGTACGGAATAGCTGAAGGCACAATCCCTGAGCATATGGCTCCAAAGATGGAGGCGCAAATGAAACGAGGCGTGAATTTCAAATTTTTGGTTCCGCTTAGCCGCCTTGCTGAACACGCAACTCCAATTCCAGCGCCCAAAAATGTGCACGCCAAAGGCTTAGGCGAGCTTCCCGCAGTTATAGTTCTCACAGAAAAGTTCGGAGGCATCTGTTTCTTGCAGGTTGGCGGTAAAGTGGATTACGCTGGCTTTTTCGGGGACGACCCCGCTTTGCTTAACTGGCTGAAGGATTTGTTCATGTTTTACTGGGAAAGCGCGCAAGTGCTATTCTAGGATTTTAACTGAGCTCTCTTTGAAGTGCAGCCAGACTCGTTTTCCATTTTCCAGCGCTTGCTCCAAGAACAGGCTTTTTGTTATTGCCGTTTTGATTGGTATGCCGATGTCTGCTGTCACCATTACGAGTGGTCCCATGTCTATGCATTCGGTTATTGTTGCCTCAAACCTGTTTGCTTCTGCATTGCCTGTTGGAGTTAGGGTGATTGTTATGTCTTCAGGTCGGATTGCTACGCTTACGTCGCCTTCCATTGAACCTTTAGCTTTAAATTGTAGCCTCTTAACATCCAGAAGCGTAAACCCATCTTGCCGTTTGATTGCTTCTGCGCTGTAAACGTTTTCGTAACCAAGAAACCTTGCGGCAAACTCGTTACGCGGCTTAGCCATTAACTCCTTAACAGTTCCATACTGCACAATCTCGCCGCTACTCATTATTACCGCTTTGTTGCTTAACCCTAAAGCTTCAATCAAGTTGTGCGTAACATGAACCACGGTTTTCTTATCTTCAGCATGAATGCGTTTGAGTTCACTTCGAAATTCACGTGCTGACTGAGAATCCATTGAGGCTAAGGGTTCATCGAGCAGTATCAGTGTTGGGTTGATGGCTAAAATTCTTGCAAGAGCTACTTTTTGTTTTTCGCCGCCACTTAAACCTGCAGGGTGCCGATGTTCAATATAGCGTAGTTTGGTAAGGTCAAGTGTCTTGTCAACTATGTGCTGTGCTTTTTCGATTCCCCGCATTTTTAAGCCGAAAGCTATGTTTTGGCGAACTGTCAGGTGTGGAAAAAGCATTGAGTTTTGGGGGACATAGCCGATGTTTCTTTTTTCAGGCGGCAACTCGGTTATGTCAACGCCGTTGAGTATGATTTTGCCTTTGCTTGGCGTGTGGAATCCCATTATGGCTTCAAGGAGCAGGGTTTTTCCGGCGCCCGTTGGTCCCAGGATAGTAAAGTAGTCTCCTTCTTCAACGGTTAAATTGATGTTTTTTAGAGCGAATCCTTGCCAGCTTTTTTGCACGCTTTCTAATTTGAGACTCAAGCTTGCTCACCTCTGCTTAGGATTCCCCTTTTTGGTTTAGCAATCAAAACTCTAAAAATTACTAGAACAACAATTGCCAGAATAATTAGTAGTCCATTGATTGGAAGTGCTGCGGTCAAGCCTTGACTTACAAACACTTCATAGAGGTACACTGGGGCGGTTTTGGGAAAGTAAGCGAGTAGAATTACCGCGCCGAACTCGCTGATGGAGCGTGCCCAAGTTAACACGCAGCCTGTTAGGATTCCTCTTGAAGCAAGCGGAAGTGTGATGTGGCGGAACGCTTGAAATCTTGATGCGCCCAGTCCTCTGCTTACTTTTTCCATGGCTGGGTCAATTGAGAGGAATGCTTCTTGAGCGCTTCTAATCATGAATGGTGCACTGACGAAGGCCATCGCTGCAACTATGCCCCAAACAGAGTCTATGAATCCTATGCCAATGCTTGCGAATGCTGCTCCAAGGGGAAAGTTTGGTGCCAGAACAGTTAGCAGAGCGATGCCTGCAGTGTTATGAGGGATTAAGATGGGAATGTCAATTAGTGAATCAAGCACTTTTTTGCCGAAGAATTCTCTGCGTATAAACAGGTATGCAAACGGAACGCCTAAGATTAGCATAAGCATGGTTGCTATGAATGCGCAGTAGAAGCTTGTCCAAATGGCGTTGAGTGTTCGATAATCTGTTATGGCGCTGGAAAGTCCAGGTGCAGAGCTTATCAGCGAGCCAATGATTGGCACCGCTAAGAACAGAACCATGAGCACGCCTAGAACTATGGAGACTAGTAGGAAAGGCGATTTTTCTTTAAGCCAAAGCAAACTACATTGTAGCCTCCAAACAGTGACTTGAATGCTCTGCATTTAAGCGTTAGAGCGTTAAATGATTATGGTTCAGGTATTGTTAATGATTGAAGACTTTGAGGAACAGCTTGGCTGTTATCAGTGTAGGAAGGCGTGAAAATTGGATGGTATTCTGCTTCGAAACCTGTTTTTCCCTCTCCATTGAGTAGGAAATGGATGAATGTTTCAGCAAGTTCT
>CAYMLF010000149.1:0-5703 GCA_964391275.1 uncultured Candidatus Bathyarchaeia archaeon | reverse complement strand
TCAGTACTAACTTTCTGCACGGTTTTCTGAGGCAGGGTTATTGTAAATGTTGTGCCTTTGCCTACTTCGCTTTCAAATGTTATTGTGCCGTTTAATGCTTCAGTCAACTTTTTGGCTACAGCTAAACCGAATCCTTGGCCTTTTGGCTTAGTGGTAACTAAGGGCTTGAAGAGCTTCTTCTTAACGTAGTCAGGTATGCCTGCGCCAGTATCGTTGATGCTGATTAATAGCTTGCTTCTTTTCAGGCATGCATAAAGCGTTAATTCCCCGCCGTTAGGCATCGCTTGAATAGCATTCAAACTAAGATTTGTAAGTATTCGTTTAAGAAAATAGGGGTCACTTCGGATCGTAGAGGGGTTTGTTTTAGCATTGATTCTAATTGTTGTCTTAATGTTTTCTGGGATTGGTATAGTAGCGAGCACATCCTGCATAAGATGCTGCAAATCTACATCTTCGGTTTGAGGCGTAGCCAGTTTAGTATAATCTTGCAGGTCAGCAACAATCTTGTTTATGTACATCGCCTGATTTTCAATTGAGTTCAGGCTTTCTTTAAGGTACTCTTTATGTTCACTTTTATCGAGGCTTTCAATTTCTTGTTTCGCAAGGTAAACTTCAGAAATAATTGACTGCAAAGGGTTTCGGATGTCATGCCCCACCATGCCGGCTGTTTCTCCGATAGCGGCTAAACGCTCTGCATTCTTGAGCTTCTGAGTGCGCTCTTCCACCAGCTGCTCTAGCATTTTAGAGTACTCTTCCAGTTTCTTTTGGGTTTCTTTATGCTCTGAAATGTCGTTAACAGTTGACCAGACGCCGAGGATTTCGCCTCTGTCGCTGGTTAAACGCCAAGTTCTAACTGATGCAGGAAAGATAGAGCCGTCCTTTCTCATGTATTCCCGCTCATAAAACATTGGATGCCCAGTTTCAAGAACCGTTTTAATCACTGATTCGCGGTGATTACGCCATTTTTCAGGCAACACTTGAATGTAAGAGTGGTCCTTAAGCTCTTTTTTTGAGTACCCAAGCATCTTTGCGTAAGCCTGATTGCAATCAATCATTCTGCCTTGAAGATTCCTTGCGATAATCCCATCCTGAGTCGTTTCAAAAAGCCGCCGATACTTCATTTCTGAATAAGCCATAGCTTCCTCCAATTTCTTGCGTTCAGTAATTTCTCGAAAAACAAGCACAAACCCAACCGTCTGGTTTTGGTCAACCTTTATCGGCGCCAAATTATATTCGATTGGAACTTTAGCGTTACTTTTTGTGATCAAAAACAAATGCTTACCTAAACCAGGCACTTTTTCAACCGGGTTTTCAACTGCTCTTTGATCTTGATCAATTAAAGTGAAGATGGCGAGAATAGGATGCCCTAAAGCTTCACATTGTTGAAAACCCGTTATTTTTTGAGCTACAGCATTCATGAAGGAGACATTGCCATCTAAATCGGTTGCGATAACTGCGTCGCCGATACTTGACAAAGTTGTAGACCAACGCTGCTCGTTTGTCTTTAAGGCTTCCTCTGCCTCTTTTCGTTCAGTTATGTCCTCACTTAGGGTTATAAAATAACCTTTTTTTGGACTGTACGCGGAAATACTGAACCACTTTTTGAAAGGTTTACTGTAGTCCTCAAAAATCATGGCTTCACCTGTCTGAGCCACTTTACCAAATCTGTTGAGCCAGTTGGAGCAGATTTCGGACAGGTTAGGCGTTAACTCAGAAGCTTTCTTGCCTAACATGTCTTCTCTTTGAAACCCAGCGTTATTTGCAAAGGCATCGTTTAGGTCAAGATATACCCAATCCACAGCTTTTCCCTCTTTGTCAGTGATGATTTTACAGTACGTAAATCCGTTAAGCATTCTGGAAAATAGGTTGGCGATCTGTTTTTGATTAATCATGAATGCTTCGCGCCATTTCCCTGAGAGAGTCAAGTCGGTTCTCTGCGGATTTCTCAGCGATAAAAGAGCGACCAGAAAATAAAAGCCGCCCATGTATTGCATAACTCTTGCAAGCCATAATAGGACACCGCTGAATTGGTTGGCAAAAAGTTGTCCAAAAAGCCCAGCCGTTATGATTGCTATAGCCAATGAGTACCAGTAAATAACTCTTGATTTTGTTTGAAGGTATTGCCACACAAAAATCATGGTGGCTACCACTAGGAGCCCAACTGAAATGCATAAAACTGACTGGCTTAGAAGCGTTGGGCCATTGGCCATAAAGAATGGCGGGGTGAAACCTAAAACGGCTGACATCGTTAAGATTATGACGAATCCTAAACAGGCAACATAGAGGAGAGCTAAAGTAGCTTTTCGATTAAAGAACCATGTGATTTCTTCGCCTTGAATCATTACATGTGCAGCGGAGAGTTGAAGGCAAGACGAAACAAGTATTCCAATAATATAGATTGTAGTGTTAACATTGGCTGATGTGGATGCCCAACCAGCGAAAAAAGCTGTTAGAGCGCTTATCAAGAGAGCGCAGCCCAGTAAGAGAAAGGTTGGTGAACCATCGTTTAGGTAGCTTTTTCCAGAGATAAATGCTACGGCAAACCCTGTTCCCGTGATGAACAGCAGGTTAAGGATGAATTGTAAGTATGGAGGATCAAAAGTCTGCTGGGGAAATAGGTTGAATATTATCACAAGCCACATAATCGTTGCTAAGGCGACTGCTGGAACTAGGCCAACCTTCATAAATTACCCTCCAGTTGTTACACCCCAGTACCACTACAATTTAACTGTGAGTCCTAATAGATTTTGTGTAAATCTAAAAATTACAACTCTTAAATTGAATTGAGGTTAATGGTTTTGCTTTCTATATTGTAATTAGCTAATAACAGTCACATACACTTACAAGCAAACACTGCACTTGTTTAAGTGTGAAAAATAATGGGTAATCCTGTTCCTGATAACGAACAAAACAATCAATTATGCTTATGTCCAAGTTGCCCCACCTATCAAAAGTCAGGCTTGACAAACAATGTTTTTTGTGCTCGAGGTAAAGCTAAAGAAAAAGTAATTGCGGTAAGCTGTCCTTGTCCCAACTGTCCAGTATACA
This sequence comes from uncultured Candidatus Bathyarchaeia archaeon, assembly GCA_964391275.1. Taxonomy (GTDB): domain Archaea; phylum Thermoproteota; class Bathyarchaeia; order Bathyarchaeales; family Bathycorpusculaceae; genus Bathycorpusculum. The sequence continues at coordinate 2,655 of CAYMLF010000149.1, read as the reverse complement.
AGCAATACAGCTTAAACCAATTGTATTATTGCTTGCAGGGAAAATCAGCAGATATAAAATAGAATTGACCTTTACCAGCATATTTGCGGTCTATTAGAAACTCTATGCAGGAACCTATAGGGGTCTACTTGCTGCGCCAACCTATTAGCATCCTAATATCCAAACATTGCAGCTGACCTATAGAGGGGTAGGTCACTATTGATAAAAAAACGCCAAAACATGTTAAAAGCCAACTATAAAGACGGGTCTAAAGAGCCTCTTAAACTCTGGTTTATTCTTCATGGATATCCTGCTTGTTCAGCGTAGCTTTTTATAAGGCAAGCACAAATATGAAAGCCAGCAGGTGCTAAAGAGTGCCACAGGTTAAAGTTGCATTAATCGGCGTTGGAAACTGCGCTTCAGCTTTCCTTCAGGGACTGCAGTATTACGGGAAAGCAGTGAAGCCCGAAGAATTTGTTGGTTTACGATACCCAAAGCTGGCTGGTTTAACCCCAAACGACATAGCAGTGGTTGCAGCGTTTGATGTTGATGAACGCAAAGTTGGGTTAGACCTCTCAGAAGCAATTTATGCTAAACCAAACAATACCCCCAAAGTAGCTCAAATCCCAAAGACAGGTGTTATTGTCCAGAAAGGTCCACTGCTTGACGGCGTTGGAGAATCCACCAAAGCCATCGTCCAAGTAAGCAATGCTTCCGATTCAAACGTTGCCCAAATCCTAAAGGACAGCGGAGCAGAAATGGTGATTAACTTGCTTCCAAGCGGAGCATCACAAGCCACCGAATACTACGCCAAGGAAGCCCTCGCAGCAGGATGCTCCTTCATAAACGCTACACCAAACTTTATCGCAAGCAACCCCACATGGGCAAAACGGTTTGAAGATGCCAATTTACCCTTGATCGGCGATGACCTTGTTGACCAAATCGGTTCAACCGCACTACACAAGACTCTGCTAAAGTTGCTCTCAGACAGCGGCGTAAAAATAGATGAAACCTACCAGTTGGATGTTGGCGGCGGCGCAGAATCCGTTGACACACTAGAGCGAACCCGTGATGCAAAACGCACCATCAAAACTGAATCCGTTGCCTCAGCGTTGCCCTACAAGACTCAAATAGTGGCGGGCTCAACCGACTACGTGGATTTCCTGCAGAACAAGCGTGACAGTTACTTCTTCATCAGCGGCGTCTACTTCTGCAATGCACCCTTAAAGATTGACCTTAAATTCCAAACTGTGGATGCACCAAACGCTGGCAGCGTACTCTTTGACGTTGTCCGAGCAGTAAAGTTGGCGTTAACAAAGAAGGCTAAAGGTGCAGTGGAGCCAATTTGTGCTTACGCTTTCAAGCATCCACCGCAAAAAGCTTCGCTTGAAAAAGCTGAAGAAGAATTTGCGAATTTTGTTGCCTAATTAGGGTTTTATTTTCCCTAATTCTTTTAGGATTTCTTCTTTTACGCCGATCTTCTGCAAGGTGTTTTTGAGCTTATTAATTGTCGCAACGGGCGTTGGGTCAATTCCGCGTAAAATCGCCAGATACACGCTCACGAAGTCACCGATGCATATGAGCGAGAGCATTTTTGCCAGGTCACTTTCTCCTTGAGCGTAAATCTCGTACATGCCAATGCCAGAGGGTTGCATCAGCTGCTTTGTGGTTTCAATTCGGCTATGGATCTCAACAAGCTCACTCTTGTCGCGTAGAAAGATAACAGCGTGGGCGTCTGCAAAGTCTTCTGCTTTTTCCCACCCGACAATCTCGTTATGGTCCAGTTCAGGGAAAGCTTCCCATTTCGCCACCATCTTGCTGTTCTCGTTAAACTGCTGCTTAAAACGCCTAGCCACGCTGCTGTAAACTCCAAACCCGTAAACCACTGGAATAAACCCTTCAATGTCTAAAGCGAGGGTCTTAGCTAAACTATCCTTTGACTGTTTGCTAGGTGCATTTTCCTTTGCAATCGCTCCCAGAACCGTTAGGGCTTCCTTTAACTCGCCCGAAGCACCTTTGACAAGCTTTAGTTTTTCAAGGCAAAAAAGCAGGGGCACAAACATGTACGGTAACGCCGCACGCGGAGGCATCCCGCCTGGAACACGCACAAATGGCACCTTAAGACGTTGTGCATGCTCAAGAAGTGCACCGCCGCTGCTTACGCAGAAAATCATGCACCTCTGTTTTAGAGCGTCTAAGAAGCAGCTTAAAGATTCCTCGGTGTCGCCACTGTAGCTGGTTACCAAAACAAGCGTTTTTTCATTTGCGTAAGCGGGTAAATGGTAATCTCGGTTAACCTCGATAGGTACAGGGGTTTTATCTTTTGCCCAGTCCTTGAGTAAATCACCGCCGATTGCTGAGCCACCCATACCAGCAATTAAGACGTTGCTTGGAGTTGGATAGCTAATCTTCATTTCGGCAGCTATTTTGGCGGCTTCTGTGTAATGCTGTTGAATGTTAACGCAAAAACTTAGCATTTCAGCTTTGTCTATTTGTTTCAGTTTTTCTTGATTATCCAAAAGACGCTCCAATCCTTCAAACCTCAGAGTTAACCGTATTTTTATATTAACGACACACCTTTTTAAGCTGAACGTACACTCGCTAAGTAGGACGAATAAGTTTGAGTAAGAGTAGGCTTGCAATCGCTATTCCAGCATCCACAATTTCGGACACGCC
>CAYMLF010000148.1:0-5757 GCA_964391275.1 uncultured Candidatus Bathyarchaeia archaeon | reverse complement strand
AGCATGACCCAGTGGTGGCTAGCATGACCAGCCGCGTTTTTGAGATGCGTGACGGCTTAATTATTCAAGAGCATGCTAACCACTCAGCTTAACGTTGGGAGGCAAGCTTTACTGTTACCTATTACAGAACCTATGATACTGTAAGGTTTAAAATGCACAGTTTCATCTAGAAAAATGAGTGCTCATTCTTTGAACATAGCTAAGGTCATTCTTGTCGCTGGTTCATTTATTGCCTTGTTCTCGGGTTTATTGGCAGCCTTCACTCCAGGCTTAGCATACGTTACGGTCTCGGCGGAATGGGCGAATTTTTTGCTACCTGACGCGCCACATTACGTTACATATCAACCCTTAACTTTCAGCATTAACGATTTAACAATAAAGCTGCTTGTAACTGCGATAGGCGGTTTTCTTGGTGTACTTTCAGTTTTTGAACGAAAAACTGCTGTGCCTTATCTAAGCTTCGCTGGTATCTCCATGGGCGCTATAGGTTTTCTGTTGCCAACTGGGGCAAACTCTGGCTTAACAGATGTACTTTCAGTGAATGTTCCATGGATAGGCTCGCTGATTGCTTTATGCGGTGTGTTGCTGATGTTCATCGGGTTTGTTAATGGAAACTCTAAAGTGCCGCGTCTTGCTATCGTGGTTGTCCCCATCTTGCTTTTTACATACTTAATCTCGCCCGTGTTAATTTTTACTGATAACTTGGCATTTTTCATTTATATGCAAGCCAATATTTCCATGAGTACCATCATGGGTGTTCTAGTTTTAGCTGGGCACTTCATTATTATTTGGGCGGGCATCAATGGATTACGCGTTCCCGAACGTGAAGCATCAAAAGCACCGCCAAAAATCTTAAAAAGATAACTAATTCAACAAGCAAAACTGGCTTTAAACGCAGAGCGCTAAGGAAAAGCTGCATTCATCCAACATTAATTTAAAGGGCAATTTTTTAATAGCTAAATACAAATAAAAAAGCATGCTAAAAGAAAACTAACTTTGGTGAATTGCTGAATGGGAATTAAAATTTCAAAATCAGACAAAAACTTCATGCAAGAGCTGCCAGTTGGTCGCCTCGCAACCGCAACTGAGGAATGCGAACCCATGGTAAGACCTGTTTGGCCAGTTTTTGACGGCGTCTTCTTCTATTTTGCCTCAGACCCTGACACACCAAAGCTTGAGCAGATAGAGGCGAATCCTCAGGTTTCTTTAGTTTTTGACGATTATGACCCAAAAAATTGGTCAAACATTAAAGGCATACGCATTCAAGGCGAAGCTGAACTTCTCTGGAGCGGCGAGGAATACCGTTATGCGCACTCTATGCTTAAGGAGAAGTACCCAGAATACCGAACTGAAGATGGCGGCTGGAAAGAAGGTGAATTGCCCATCATCAAGATAACGCCAGTATCTTTTGCTAAATGGTCATCGGGGAAATGGTCAAAATAATTTAGCCTTTCTAACTAAACCCCAAGTTTTTTAAGCGTTAAAAAGTAAACGCTTCTTATGGAAAACATTAACCTCCTGTATGCTCTTCAACCCATAGCAGTAATAGCAATCGCTTCTGCATTGATGGTTTTTTGGTATCGCAAACGTCATTTTCGCTTAACAGTGCTTGTGTTCTCATTAGCTGCATACGCCGCTGCTATAGGCTTAAAGTACGCAGTGCAGATTCCCACAATTGGTTTTATCGCCCCTTTAGGCAGTTACGCCTTAGGCATCTACTATGGGCTGCAAACCATGTTTTTTGAAGTTGGCTTAGCTTTCCTTGTCGCTTGGTTCGCAATCAAATATGGAGAGCTCAAAGAAAATGACGCAGAAGGTTATGGTTCAGGACTTGCATTTTGGGAAAATGCAGGTTTACTAGGTATACTGCCACTCATAAACTACATCACTTACTACAGCATTCTCTCCTCAAACACGCCTCTTGCCCAAACGCTTTATGACCAATTAATCGCAGCTGCGCCCCAACTTTTCTCAACTGCCCCTGAAGCCTTAAGCTTGGTAGCTTTAGGTATCCTTGAACGGGTTTCATCCATAATCATTCATTTCGCTTGGGGCTACCTTTGCTTCATGGCCGTGCTTTATCGTAGGAAACGGTTGTTCTTGATAGCGTTGCCGATGGGATTTGTTGACTTTTTTGTACCGTTTGCTGGAAGCTCATATGTGATAGCGGAAGGAGTATTCTTAGGGATAGCTTTGCTGTCGTTAATCGTTGCTTGGTCCTTTACCCGAGAGCTACGTGAAAATGCAAACAAGCAAAACATTGAGCCACAGGCAGTTTAGCCTTGACATGGAAAAAGCTTATCCATGAAAAACCAGTTATCCTTGTGTGTGAGGAGAATTTAGATGTCTCTTGAATCTGGAAGAAAAATGGGGTTAATCGCTAGCTTAATCAATGTAATAATGCCTGTAGCCAGCGTCATTGTTTTATTTGCTTCCTTATTTGCGCAATTTCCCCGTTCACCCACAACCCCTGGCACAGCCGTGGCTACCTCAGTATTCCCGACTATAATCTTGATAGTGCTAGGCGCGGCTAGTTTTGCAGGGGTAATCCTATTTTTGGTGTCGATGAACCATTTATCTCGCTACTATAATGCTCCTGGAATTTTTAAGAATGTACTGTATGGTTTCATTTTAACCCTCATCGCCGGGGGTTCTTTCATGATAATCCTTCCTTTCTTATCCAACATTATGGCAAGCTTAACTTATGGAGGTGCAACTGGATTAAACACTGCCTTGTTTGCTCAGTTAATGGTTACATTTTTAGCCATCTTTACGGTATCTTACGTTATTTCCATAATTACTGCAGTACTTTACTGGCGAGCGCTCACTAAGCTTGCTGAAAAATCGGGTATTGAAGGCTTTAAAACCGCTGGGCTGCTTTACCTAATCGGCGCTGTATTAACCATAGTTTTAATTGGCGCATTTCTAATTTGGGTCGCTTGGATTCTGCTTGCTATTGCTTTTAACTCGCTTAAAGCTCCAGCTGAAACTCAAGGTTACACTTCACAATACACGCAGGGTTTTGAAGGCAAAAAGTTCTGCCCTTACTGCGGAGCCGAAAATTATCCTGACGCTATTTTCTGCAAAAACTGTGGCAAACAAATCTAGACTGTAAACTAGCTATGGGTTGGCATCGAGTCTCTACTGACGCTAAATGTGGTGCAACAGGAATGAGTGGATAAAGCAGAAAAAAGGGCAAAATTGCTTAGAGGCTGCCGATTTCAACCGTAACCGTTTGCGTTTGCCCATCACGGACAACTGAAAACTCAACGCTTTGACCGGGCAAAGTGTACTTTTCAAGGTATGACAGCAAATCGTCACCGCTGGTTATCTTTGTATCTTCAATACCGATGATTATGTCGCCGCCGATTATCACCCGTGAGCCTAAGATTGTCGCTTGTGTATCGCCGCCATTTAAGCCGTTTTGAATGTATACCCTCTCAACAAGCCAGCCGTATGTAACGTCAACGTTCATTGCTTGAGCAATCTGATAGTTCATGTCTCTTCCTGCAACGTTAAGCGATGGATGCTTATCATACGAACCTGTGTTGACTAAGGAGACGATTTCACGCATCAACGTGTCGGAAGGAACTGCAAAGCCTAAACCTTGAGAGTCACTAACTGCCGCGGTGGTAATGCCGACCACTTCGCCTGCATAGTTGATCAGGGGTCCTCCAGAGTTGCCTGGGTTGATGGGGGTACTTGTTTGTATCATGTCTGCGATAGTTATTTCGTTACTAACTGTAATTGTTCGTCCCAAGGCGCTGACGATGCCAGCTGTTAGTGTTCCTGATAACCCGTAAGGCGAACCAACCGCTACAACAGGGTCACCCACTCCTAACGTGGATGAACTAACCAGTTTCAAAGAGGGTATCCCGCTTGGCAAAGCGTTAATTTCCAAAACTGCAAGGTCTGCATTTGGGTCTGAACCGATGATTTCTGCAGAGTAGCTGTCGCCGTCAGCAAAAGTCACTGTTATGTTGCTTGCATCTTCAACGACGTGATAGTTTGTCACTACAACCTGCTGCGTGTTAACTGAAGTTACAAAACCTGAACCCTGCTGTATGCTATAGCCTGCCAAGTATCCAAACATGTTGTATTGGGGAACAATGCCTTGGATTACAACCACTGAAGCTTTTATCTGCTGGTACAGGCTTGCAAGTGAAACATTATCACTTATCCCGTAAGGAACAGTAACAGTGCTGCCTCCATTATTTTGAGCGTAGTATTGAACCTGTAGCTGCAACTCGTTGATTCTTCCATTGAGAACGCTGTAGCTGGCTGCAAAGCCAACCAAGCTGCCAGCAACCAAACAAACCAGTAAAGCTGCTACAATAACAATTGACTTGCGTTTGGGCTTTTCAGGCGAAGGCGGTGGCTGCTGCATTTGCGGTTGAGTTGGCGGTTCAGAAGGAAACGGTGAAGGTAACTCGGTCAATAATAATCAACTCCAAGTTTGTGCCATCTTGTGGAGGCATTTCCTGTTGTTCTTGACATTTCTTATCCCTTGAAGACAAAATATGACAACCAAGAAGATGCTGAGGAGGATGCTTGACGACGACACAAACCCATTGCTTCCAAGGTTTATGACGCTTTACGGGTTTTCTTCTTGGTTGTCAGTGAGAATAGCACACGCTATTATTGTTTTTAAAGGAATTTCTAAATAATACCCAAATTGAACCCAAATCAGCGCTTGCAAGAAAAGAAGTAAAACACGCTTTCGTATTGGCTCTCTATTTTGCAGTTTATCGGTTAAACTCCCCATTTTTTTGGCATATATAATCATTGACTTTAAATTCAAAAAAACGTGAAGTTTATTACTTAAATAAGAATAGAAACTGAAGCAGCAATCTCTTTGATGAGACGATAGGTATGTCTGGAAACGCCCGTTCACTAAAGTATCTGCTCGGTTGGCTTATAGCAGGTACCCGTGGAGGGGTGACTAGAGCAAAAATCTTTGAAGCCCTAAAAGAGAAGCCGCAAAACGCAAACCAGCTTGCAACAGTTCTCAAGATGGATTACAAAACAATGCGGCATCACCTTGAGGTTTTAGAAAAAAACCGGTTGATAACCTCGGTCGGAGAAAGGTATGGCGCCACTTATTTCCTGTCTCAAGTGATGGAAGACAATTATGCGCTGTTTGAGGAGATTGCGAAGAAAATAGGGAAAAAGTAAAAAAGGGAGCGAACCTGAATGGAAAACCAAATGAGTAATGATTGGAAATTCAAGTTAGGATTACTTCTTCCAATTTTAGTATTAGTTGCCCTGTTTGCGGCTTTTTGGGCAGCCTCCATAGTGTACCATCCGTTTCCTCAAAGAGCACCCACAATTATCAGCCGGTACGACTTTGAATTCTTCTACATTGCCAAAGCCGTATTCTCAACCATCAACATAGCCCTATTAAGTATACTTGTGATAACTTTTGTGAGCATATACCGGAAAACCAAATCAGAATTCTCTTTTGGTCTAATAATTTTCGCTGGCGTTTTTCTGCTAAAAGATATTGCTTCAAGCCCCTTTGTAGCTGCATGGTTCTCATTTACCCCATTTAACCTGGGACCCTTTGCCATGTTACCTGACATGTTTGAGTTTGCAGCGTTAACGGTGCTGGTTTATCTGAGCATAAAATACTAACTTTCACTACATTGAACCCCTTTACTCTTTAGAGGTCATCAGCTTGTGGCACACTGCACAACCAGAGTGCAAACGACTGCATCAGCCATTTTTGAAATGCACAGCACAGCTCAAAGTTTAGGT
>CAYMLF010000147.1:0-5807 GCA_964391275.1 uncultured Candidatus Bathyarchaeia archaeon | reverse complement strand
GGGTTTTTGGTTTTATTATTTTATGATGGGTGGCGTTTTGAGCGGTTGGTTGTTTTCGGTTTTTTGCGAAGAGGAAAGGATTGTGGGCTGTTGTGCTTTTGCGGTTATCTTTCTTTCCATCGAGTAATAAATGCACCCAAAATAATGAAAGCAACCGCTAATGCCCCAACTATAGCCAAGTTTGTGTAGACGCCCTCGGGGAAATTATAAACCATCGCGTAACGTAAGCCGTCTGATAAGTAAGTTAGCGGCAAAGCTTTAGAGACTGCCTGCAGGTACGAAGGCATCATGTCTAAGGGGAAGTACGTGCCTGAAAGAAACATCATCGGGAAAGCGATGGCGTTTCCAACCGCTGATGCAGCTTCAACATCTCTAAAGAGCCCTGAAAGTGTCATGCCTATTCCTGAAAACATGATTGACCCCAGCAGTATCAAAGCTACTGTTAGCGCGTCTGGAATAATTCTTACGTTGAAGATTATCCAGCCGACGCCTATCATGATGGCTGTCAAGATCAGGTTTAAGAGTGCTTGGCTTAGAACGTTGCCGATTATCCAGTCAAGCTTTGTCAGCGGCGTTAAGGAGAGCCGTTTTATTATGCCTCTTCGTTTGAACTCTGTTGCGGTGGCTGATAAACCGATGATGCCGTTGGTCATTATGAAAGCCGCGGTTATACCCGGTACGTAGTAGTCGACGTTTCCAAATTTTTTGGTGGTTGCATCCTCTCGGTTGATGGTTATAATGTTTTGTGCACCTATCATTTCATAGTTAAATGCGTTTGTGACGCTTCCGATTATGCTTGAAATTATTGCGCCTGATTGGTCTGAGGGGTCAGTTATGATTGTTATGGACGTTTGGGTTTCAGGCAGGCTGCTGTTGAGTTGCTGTAAACCTGTCATGCCTTCTTGTAGAGCGAGTTTCTGTTGGTCAGTCATGTGTGCTTCAAAATACTGGTAGGATATGTTCATGGTGTCAAGGCAGATGCCTACTCGCACTTTCATTGTGCCGTTAAGCAGGTCTTCGTGGAAGCCTTTGGATATTATGAGTATACGCATGTTGCCGCCTAATGGTCCAAGGTCGTCTCGAACGTAATCGGTTGCGTTTACGTCTGAGGGAACAGTTTTTAAATAGAATGTTTTCGTGCTGTTTAAAGCGGTTATAAAAGCAGTTGATAACTCGGTGGCTTGTCCTTGGTTGTCTACATCTTGGTTTTGGAGATAGAGGTTGTATTGTGATGAGCCGCCTACTCCTGAGAATATGGCGCCAAACACTAATAGCAGTAGAACTGGGAAGAGGATGCTAAAGAAGAGTCCTGAACGGGAGCGTATCCAGTTTTTTGTGACTGCGGTAAATACTGTTACGAACTTCATTGTTTTAGTTCGCCCTCCTCAGTTATGCGTCCACCAGTAATCTTTAGAAAAACGTCTTCAATCGTTGGCGTCTGCACTTCAATGTCCTTGTCAAGCCGCATTTTTGTTAAGTGCGACATGATATCCCAGAACTCGTCAGCTGTTGGAATCTCTATTAGGACATCCTCATTGCCATTTACCAATATTTCATGCTTAAACTTTTTGGTTAGAGTTTCAGCTAAGGGTTTTCCAGCGTTTCTTATGATGAGGGTTTTTGAGCCGCCGTGTTCCGTTATAAGCTCTTGCGGCGAACCGATAGCTGAGATTTTGCCCTTCTGAATAATAGCTACTCGGTCAGCTAATGCTTGGGCTTCCTCCATGTAGTGAGTAGTTAAAAACACGGTTTTTCCCAGTTTCTTCAAGTTGGCAATTACCGACCAAACTTCTCTTCTAGCTTTAGGGTCAAGACCAGTTGTGGGTTCATCAAGGAAAATTAGTTCCGGGTCGCTAACCAAGGCTGCGGCAACTCCCACTCGTTGTTTTAAGCCGCCTGAGAGGTTTTCGAATTTTTCCTTGGTTTTGTCTTCTAAATCAAGAAGTTTTATGACTTCCTGAGTTGGAAGGCGTTTTTGGTACATGTTCCCGATTAGTTCTATGTTTTCTTTTACCGTTAGCTTGTCAAGGGCGCTGAAGTCTTGGGGTAAGACGCCGATTCTACGTTTAATCTCTTTTACATCTGAGGTGTGCCGTATGTCGTAACCTAAAACTTTGGCTGAACCGCTTGTAAGTGGACGAATCAATTCGAGGATTTCCACGGTTGTGGTTTTTCCTGCTCCGTTGGGACCTAGAAATGCAAAGATTTCGCCTTCGTATACTTGGAAGGAGATGCCATCGACGGCTGTTACGGTTTTGTACTGTTTTACTAAATCGTTTACCTCTACTACTGGTTTAGACGCTACCAAGTCTTGTCCCCTTTGCGGTTAGGTACGTGGTTTTTGCTTTTAAAACTTGTTAGGGATTGCTTGGTTTGTAACCGTTTACTTTTATGTTAGTTGTTGTTAGGTTGAGTCTTCTTTACACAACAACCTCTTGGCTGCGAGCGTTGCAATCTGCATTGCGGTTTGATTGTTTCTGCGTTTGCATGTTGATTGTGGATTGTATCAAAAACAGTTTGCAAACGGGTTTTATAATTTTTAAAATTGATTTAGCGTTTGCTGTTTGGTTATCTCCAGATGAGTCGTCTAAAGTAAAACAGTAAGCCGCCGATGACTCCTATGATAACTGCTACTGCAACAACAATCAGGGTTGTTTCAAAATCAATTACTGGTTTGGACGAGTCTGGTGTTGGTGTAGGATACATTGAGGTGGGGTCTTGATAAGCAGGTATAACTGCACTACTGTTGCCTTGTGCTTCTTGAACAATGAATTGTGACATTAAGGGGTAATTGTCAGTCATGTTTTCGAACACTAAATAAGCTGCGTCAGAAATGTTGTCCCCGTTTTCGTCGACGCCAACATGTGTGTCCCAATAGTTACCTGTTTTTCCATTGTCCCATAAATTGTCTACTGAGTAAGAGTCGCCTGTCGATAGCAGGGTTTCTTGGTGAGTTTCAAAGCATTGAATTTGGTTACCGATGAAGTTGTTGTAGTAGAAACTGTTGTGGCTTGAAGCTGCATAGATGCTTATTGCGTATTTGCAGGCGGTTACATTGTTTTGGGTGAAATTGTTAGTGTGTGAAGCGCCAAGTTGAATGCCTGCCTTGCAATCTTCAATGTGATTTGCTGTTACTGTGTTGTTTGAACTTAGAAAGAATTCTAAGGCGCAATCATGATTGATCATTTTGTTATTATGGATGTTATTGTTGTTGCTGCCGCCTAGATTTAGGTCGCCAAGCTGGATTGCTGCCGTGTTAAAGCCTTCTTGATGTGTTTTTACAGCGGCGGCAGAGTAAACCGTGTCCAGAAGGACGTTGCCATAGATTTCATTAAAGTTTGAGTTTGCGTACATTTTAATGCAGAAGCTAAAGTATGTGATTTTATTGGCAAATATACGGTTGTTTGAGCTATATGCCATATCTAATGAGTTGAGAAGGTTGTCGTAAATAGTGATTCTGCTTGAATTAACTAAAACTGCATGACCTCTACAGTTGGAGATTTCGCTGTCTATGGTGTCAACCATCAGGATTGTTCGTCCGTAATCATAGGTGGGTTTAACGTTTTTTACAGCAATATTGCTGCAGTTGTAGAGGTAAACAAGTCCTGCACTTTCGATGCCTTGGTTTGACTTGTCTTCAAGAAACACTAATGCTTTTCCATCAACCTTGTTGCCTGAAGCAATGTTTTGGTTAGACTGTTGAGCGTATATTCCACATCCAATAAACGTGTTGTTAATTAAACTTGTTTGGCTTGTAGTATTTTCCAAGTAGACTCCTGCACGGTGATCTTGAGCACTAAACGTGTTGCCCACAATTAAGGTTTCAACTGCATCGCAGAGGTAAATGCACCAGCCGGCTTCTTTTGAGGAGTTGCTAAAAACGTTGCCAACTACCTCTATAGTGTTATTTATAATTTGATTTTTAGATGCTGAGGACAATCCAATATAGTTTGAGCTTGTTGGCCAATTATTTACTGTCCAAAAGTTAATGCCTGTTTCAAAACCGCTTATGCAACAGTTTTCGATTGTAACGTTCTGGCTTCTCAAGGTGTAAATGGCTGTTCCTTTACCTGAACCTTCAATAGCATAAAATGCCCCATCAAAAACAGCGTTATCTTTCTCGATGAAAATGAATGCCTCATTAGTTGCCACTGAAGCTTCAAGGTTGCCTATGAGAGTGTAGACATCCCCTGTTTGAACTATTTTATCTGTCCCCTCCACTGTTCCATCCGCTTTAATCCGTATAACCTCGGAGGAAGCGGCGCTTACAGTTCTTGGAGTGACAACAAGAACAGAAGCCAAAAATAGAACAACAATCACAGTCAACACTACTTTGTTCATGTTGGTCGCCGCATAAATTATCGCTGTTTCCCCTCTTATTGTTTGTGGAAAAAACCGTTACATAGGTAGAATTTGATGGCTTTTCACTTGTTTTTCGATATAAAAATTGCCCCTTGTATTCTAAGAAACTTGGCACGTGGCTTTTAAATGTAAGAAGCTTTTTGATGGGTAAGGTTTAAGAACTCGAACTTTGACTATTGTGCAAGGTGTAAAAATGCCAACTCACGGTTCATTATCAAAAGCAGGAAAAGTCCGCTCTCAAACGCCCAAAATTGCGGCTCAAGAGAGGACATCGCCTAGTCCAAAAGCAAGAAGCAGACGCAACTATGAGAAGCGTGTGATTCTGCAGAGGAAACCAGGCCAAAACTGGATGTAAACCTGAAACATTTTCTTTTTCTTAATTAACTCTTCATTTTGCCTTTTTGTATTTATGATACTGAATGCTGAATTAGGCAACAGTTTATCAAGTTAAAACAACATAAAAGCTGCTAGTTTCCGTAACAATTGGAGCCTAAACATGACATACCCAGCTGAATGGGAAACAATATTTACAGCAAAAAACGGTCAAACATTTCGTTTTCGTCCAGAAAAAGCAGGCGACACCGAAATGCTTTGGACAATGTTTTCGACACTAAGTGAAGCAAGCATTTCAAACTTGATTCCACCTTTTACCAGAGAACGTATAGACGGTTGGACAAGCAACATCAACTACAACGAATTGTTAGCAATTGTAGTAGTCACAAAAGAAAAAAATAAAACAAGAATTGTCGCAACCGCTTCACTCAAATTCAACACGCAAGAAGTTTTCAAGCACAAGGCTGAATTGGGCATAACTGTGCATGATGACTACCAAAATTTGGGCATAGGTACCGCTTTACTTAAACACATGCTTAATATTGCTCGAAAAATGAAGCTGAAAAAAGTCCATCTTACCGTGAATGTCAAAAATACACGCGCCACATACTTGTATAAGAAAGTGGGTTTCGAAATCGAAGGTACCCTTCGAGAAGAAATGTGTTTAAAAAACGAGTTTCTTGACGAATTCAGAATGGCATTTTTCCTTTAAACAAAGCTTTCCAGCAGTTTTTTCTTGTTTTGTTCGTGCACTTTATTTATTTCAATCCATAAATCATACTTCTGGTTCCTTTACTTGAGCAGCTCAAATCCTTTACGTGAAATCATTGAAAACCTACTTTCTATGCAGTTACCCACACATGAGGATGCAAACCGCCTAAAACTCGAAGCAGCCGCCAAATATCACCTTGAAAAAGTGCCGTCCAACGCTGATTTAATCGCGGTTTTAACGACTGATGAAGCTAAACTGCTTCTGCCGATTCTACGCAGAAAAACAACCAGAACCATCAGCGGCGTAACCGTCGTTGCGACCATGACCAAACCCTACCCCTGCCCGCAGCCTGAACCATGCGCGTACTGCCCAGGTGGACCAACACAGGGCAGCCCTCAAA
>CAYMLF010000146.1:1387-5882 GCA_964391275.1 uncultured Candidatus Bathyarchaeia archaeon | reverse complement strand
GACAGACTTAAAAAAAGCATTAAGAGGTTATGGTAATGTCTCTAACATTCAAGCGACCTAAAAAAACCTGCGATGACAGAAACTGCCCATTCCACGGCACTCTATCTATAAGAGGACGTGTACTTGACGGCGTAGTCAAAAGCGCAAAAATGGATAAAACAGTCATAGTGGACAGAGAATTCTTGGAGTTTGCATCAAAATACTCAAGGTATGAACGAAGACACGGACACATCGCATCACACAATCCACCCTGCCTTGACGTTAAAGAAGGCGACCGAGTGAGAATTGCTGAATGCAGACCAATCAGCAAAACCGTGTCTTTCGTAGTTGTTGAAAAATTAGGAGAAGAAAAGTAAAATGGCAGCGAAGGCAAAGCAGAGAGCCCTCACAGCAAAAGGCATGCTCTCACACGGACAAAAAATCAGTCGAGGCTTATTAGCCGGTTCAGAAATGCGTTGCACCGACAATACAGGCGCACGTGTATTACGTTTAATTCAAGCTATGGGCTATAAGGGTCGACTGAGGCGGTACCCATCAGCTACAATAGGTGACAAAGTAACTGTTTCAGTACGCCAAGGTACACCTGATATGCGTTCTAAGATTTTCCAAGCCATTATTGTACGTCAAAAAAGGCCTTTCCGACGTGTAGACGGTGTCTGGGTTCAGTTTGAAGATAACGCAGCAGTAATTATCACTCCAGAAGGCGAAATGAAAGGTTCAGAAATAAGAGGACCAGTAGCAAGAGAAGCCGCTGAAAGATGGCCAAGAATAGCCAGCGCCTCAAGCATAATTGTATAGGAGAAAAAGAAATGCAAACAAAAGTTAAAAATCCAGGCAAACAGCGAAAAAGGCTTTTTAATGCTCCTGCTCATGTACGCCATAAACTCATGGCGGCTCCCCTTTCAAAAGAACTTGCTGCGAAGCATGGAGTTAAAACTCTTCCAGTAAGAAAGGGTGACAGTGTTCACATTCAACGTGGAGATAACAAGGGGTTCGAGGGAAAAATCTCTCGTGTTGACCTGAAAAACTACCGTATCTACATTGAAGGTTTAACACGTGAGAAAGTTGATGGCACTAACATTTTCGTTCCAGTACATCCTTCAAAGGTTATGATTCGAAATCTTAGCCTTGATGACAACGTTAGAAAAGCAATCCTTGAACGAAAGAAACCAGTTGAAAAACCAGCCAAAGCAAAAGCTAAATCAAAGAAGCCGGCGCCAGTAAAGGCTCCAGAAAAACCGCAGCCAAAGCCTCAGCCAAAAGTCGAGGAAGTCAAAGAAGAAGTTGTCGAAGCAAAACCAGCACCAGAAGTAGCACCAGCAGCAACCGTTGCTCCACCAGCACCTGCAATTGTAGAAGAAAAACCTGCTCCCGCAAAAGCAGAAAAAGAAGCTCCAGCAGAAGAAGCACCACCAAAACCAGCAAAGAAACCTGCAGCCAAAAAACCAGCAGCAAAAGCGGTGACAGCAAAGAAAGCTCCAGCTAAGACAGAAGCCAAGAAGACGCCAGCAAAGAAAGAAGCTAAGCCAAAAGCAGCTGCAAAGAAAGCACCAGCCTCCAAAGAAGCACCTGCAAAAAAGGCAGAAACTAAGTCTCGTGCTAAACCAAAAACCTCTAAAAAAACTAAGGGAGGACAATAAATATGGGTAAAAAAGGAAAAACCTCAAGGCTGAAACGTAAGCCAGCGCCAAAATTCTGGCCTATTCACAAGAAAGAGAAACTTTGGGTAGTTAGACCTTCATCTGGTCCACACGAACTCAAGAACAGTTTACCTTTAACTCTTGTGCTACGTGACATTCTCGCAGTGGCAGATACAAGAAAAGAAGGCAAATTCATACTATCAGAAGGCAAGGTTCAAGTTAACGGCAAAATCCGCAAACAAGATGACTTCCCAGTTGGATTAATGGATGTCATCTCTATGCCTGACTCTAACCAATACTACCGAGTTGTGCCTTCACACAAAGGGCTTACTCTTGCATCCATCAGCAAGGATGAAGCAAACTATAAACTAGTCCGCGTGGAAGACAAATCAACCGTCAGGGGAGGCGTGCAGATTGCACTTCATGACGGCACAAACATGCTCATTAGAGTCGCTGACCCCAAGAATCCTGTTGAGGTTTCATACGAAACTTTTGACATTCTAAAAATAACCTATGCTGATGATCAAGTTGTTCAAACCTTGAAAACCAAGGAAGGCAATACTGCTGTCATTACAGGCGGCAAAAACATTGGTGTACAAGGAAAAATCGTAGAGATTGAAAAGACAGAAGCTAAGAAGCGTCGACAAGCCCTCGTAGTCATTGAGGATGCTCAAGGTAAACGTTGCCAAACAATTCTAGACTATGTCTTCTCCATCGGCGGTGACCATGAACAAGTTATAACATCAGTACCGGAGGAAACCACAGTTGTCTGAAGAAGAACTAATTCAACAATGGACTGAGCACAAGATGCTTCAACCACGCATAGAAAAAGTGGTTGTTAACTTAAACATTGGCAAGTCCGGTGAACCGTTAGAGAAAGCAACCCGCGTTCTAAACGAAATTTCTGGTCAAACACCGATTAAGACAAAAGCAAAGAAAAGCATCCGCGACTGGGGTATTCGACAAGGCGAACCAATCGCATGTGTAGTTACACTACGTCATAAAAAAGCAATTGATTTCCTAAAGAAAGTACTGCCTGTCGTTGACAATAAAATATCTAAGCGTTCATTTGATGAAATAGGCAATTTTGCCTTCGGTCTAAAGGAACACATTGAAATCCCCGGTGTCAGATATGACCCTGATGTCGGCATCTTTGGTATGGATGTCTGTGTTGCAGTTAACCGTCCAGGTCAAAGACTGAAGATTCGCCGTAAGCAAACTAAACGTATTGGAAAGAAACATCTGTTAACACCTGAGGAGTCAATGGCTTATATCAGGCAAACTTTAGGAGTCGAAATCGTTTAAGAGTGTGAATGTATGGGAAAACAGCAAATGAAAAAAGAACGAAAATACGGCAAAGGTGCACGTCCATGCGTAAGATGTGGAGCTTATGGACCGGTTATTCGACGTTACGATTTATATTTGTGTAGGCAATGTTTTAGAGAAGCAGCACCAAAATTAGGGTTCAAAAAATATGAGTAGGAGCTAGAGGCTATGGATACTTTAACAAATGGTTTGATAACAATAATCAATAACGAAATGCGCAATAAACGCGAATGCATCATCAGCCCAGCCTCTAAACTGTTAGGCCGTGTTCTGCGTATAATGCAACTCAACGGCTACATAGGCGAATTCGAATTCATTGACGATGGACGCCAGGGCAAATTCAAGGTTCAACTACTAGGCAGAATTAACAAGTGTGGCGCAATTAAACCACGATTCCCCGCTAAAGTCGGCGAATTTGAAACTTGGGAGAAAACTTTCCTTCCCTCAAGAGATGTGGGCATAATGGTTGTTTCAACCTCTAAAGGCGTTATTGCACACAAGGATGCTGAAGAAAAGAACGTAGGAGGAAGGCTGTTAGCCTTCGTGTATTAAGGTGTTTCTTATGCGGCTTCCAGAAGTATCAAGAACAGTTGAAGTCCCCGATGATGTAGAGGTCAGTTTACAGGGGAAAACGGTTAATGTTAAAGGTGCAAAAGGCTCTTTGAGCAGAGACTTTTCTTATGCCCCAATAACAATTGAAGCTGAAGGCAAAGACATACGCATTTGGGCAAAATGGCCCCGCAAGAAAGAGTCAGCTCTTGTAGGCACAATCTACTCACACATAATGAACATGATTACTGGTGTAACGAAAGGCTACACATATAAGATGAAGATTGTGTTCTCTCACTTTCCAATTTCAGTAAAGCTTCAAGGCAAAGAAATGGTTATTGAAAACTTTACTGGTGAAAGAAGAGCTCGGCATGTGAAACTAATTGGCGATGTCAAGGTTAAACTTGAAACTGAGGACATTCTTCTTTCAGGTATAAACCTAGAAGACGTTAGCCAAACAGCAGCCAACATTGAGCAGGCCACTCGTGTTAAAGGAAAAGACCCACGTGTTTTCCTAGACGGCTTATACGTTTATGAAAGAAATGAAGGTATGGCATAATGACTGAAGATAAGAAACCACAGTTACAGCGCAAAGCGCTTCAACTTAGAGCACGTGCCAGAAACAAGAAGCCTGCTTTTGTTAGACAAGAAAGCTGGAGAGACAGCAAGTTTAGCGTAAGCTGGAGGCGACCTCGCGGCTTAGACAATAAGATTCGCCGAAAAATTAAAGGTTGGCCCGCAGGCCCAAGCACTGGGTACAAGGGGCCAAAGGTGGCTCGATTTCTGCATCCTTCTGGTTACCGTGAAGTAATCGTTTATAACGCTGATGATGTTGCGGCAGTTGACCCTGCAACTCAAGCCATTCGTATTGCTCACACTGTCGGTAAAAAGAAGCGTGGTTTAATCATTGCTAAAGCTAAGGAATTGAACGTTAAAATCCTAAATGTTAAGGTCGTTGCGGAAGAAGCAGAGGCTGAAGG
>CAYMLF010000146.1:0-1287 GCA_964391275.1 uncultured Candidatus Bathyarchaeia archaeon | reverse complement strand
GCTGAAGGTGAAGAGCAAGTTGAAGGAGCAGAGGAAAAAGAGGAAGCTGTAGAGGAGAAGCCTAAAGCTAAGGCAAAGAAGGCAGAGGCACCTAAAGCTAAAAAGGAAAAGAAAGAGACGCCCAAAAAGAAGGCAGCTAAAAAAGCATCTAAGGAGAAGAAGAAGTAATGACCAATTTATCTAGTCAACGACGCCTTGCTTCTGAGATTCTGAAAATTGGCGAAAACCGCGTTTGGATTGATCCTGAACGCATTGGCGATGTTGAAGGCGCAATTACTCGTGAAGAAATTAAAAAGTTGATTCATGAAAAAGTCATCAGTTCACAACCTGAAAAAGGTGTTAGCCGCTCTAGAGCAAAAGTTATTCGGGAAAAGAAGAGCAAAGGTAGAAGACAGGGTTCAGGCAGTTACACTGGTTCGCCTAAAGCACACATCACCAAGAAAGATGCTTGGATGATTAGAATTCGCTCTCTACGTCGTAAACTGCGAGAGTTGAAGGCGAATCGTACAATCACTGAGGAAACCTATACAGAATTTTACCGTATGGCTGGCAGTGGACGCTTTGAATCTGTTGCTGACTTGGAGCGTAACTTGAAGGCTCGTGACTTATGGAGGAAACGTTAGAATGGCAAAAAGTGCAAATTACCGTGTACAATTAAGACGTAGACGTGAAGGCAAAACTGATTATCAGGCACGTAAAGGCTTGGTTATTTCAGGTAAACCACGCCTCGTAACTAGAGGTTCATTGAAGAATGCTAATGTGCAAATAATTCGGGCTAAACCTGCAGGAGACTTGGTTTTGGCCGCGGCTAACAGTCGTGAACTGGTTAAGCTGTTTGGCTGGAAGGCACCCACAGGAAACATTCCAGCAGCGTACTTGACTGGTTTTCTCTGCGGATTAAAAGCTAAGTCTAAAGGCGTTACAGAAGCCATTTTAGACCTTGGTTTGGTTGCTCCAACTAAGGGTGCTAAGGTTTTTGCTATGATGAACGGAGTCGTTGATGCAGGCGTTGAAGTTCCCCATAGCGAGGATAAGCTTGTTGCAGAACGCTATAACGGTGACCAAGTTGCAAAGTATGCTAAGAAGCTTGGTGTTGGCTCGGATGAGTACAACAAAAAGTTTTCTGCGTATATAGCTGCTGGTCTTGCTCCTGAAAAGTTGCCTGAGCATTTTAAGAAGG
The DNA here is from genome assembly GCA_964391275.1 of uncultured Candidatus Bathyarchaeia archaeon. GTDB lineage: Archaea > Thermoproteota > Bathyarchaeia > Bathyarchaeales > Bathycorpusculaceae > Bathycorpusculum. Next base: position 107 of record CAYMLF010000146.1, on the reverse strand, counting down.
TTAAAGCTGACATTGTTGCGTCATTTAAAGGTGAGAAGAAAGCATGAGTAGAGAACGAAGAGACGATAGAGATAAACGCGGAGTTAATCTTGAAGAGTGGGTTCCAA
>CAYMLF010000145.1:0-5889 GCA_964391275.1 uncultured Candidatus Bathyarchaeia archaeon | reverse complement strand
TTTTGATCATTGCTACTGCTATCTCGGGTTTTTGGATTGGGTTTGCTTTTTTAGTGGCAGCTATTTCTGCACATTGCCATGGTTCACAGGACATTTTCTATCACTCCTTAGCTTTCCTAATCATTCTAGGAAGCATCGTTGGGTCTGGAATCACTGATTCCTTCCAATTCTTTTCTTTCAATATCTTTACGATTTCATCTTTCATTGTTATGGGTATGTCAGCTGGTGTTCGCACGAACTGATGGATGTCTTGAGGCATACAACCGTAGTGTCGCTTGTGTAAATCTATGTAGTGAGTTAGTTTTCCTGCACGACCTTTCCATGTGTCGTTTGGTCTGATGCAAAGCTTTGCTATTTGAACCATTGCTTCTTGCGGTGTTTCAACTGTTTGGAACAAATGTTCTGGTGCTGGACCAACGTTTACCTTGTCGCCTGTACGTGCATCGTAGACTTCCCAGTTTTCTGGTTTATCTGACCTGCCCATAAGCATTCGACGGTATTTGCTTCCATGTGGACCGACCAGTACTGGAACACCAAGGCTCCAAAAGCCGGAAGCGATTGATGCTGCTTTCTGTGAATATGCACCCCAAGCTAAGCCGACTGCGCCAATGCGGTTGTGTATGTAATCAGCAATTTCTTCATAGTTGCCTCGTAAGTTGCGTTTAGCGAAGATGTTTGCTACTTTGATTGCGGCGCCTGCAATGTGTGGGTTGGAAACACAAGAGCCGACATTGAGGACTCCTCCAGCTTCGAATCCACCTGGGAATTCCTCGTAGAGTGTCTTGCCTTCTTCATTTTTGTAAGAGCCAGCTGACATAGCTGAGCAGCCAGAAGTTACTACTATGTAGCGTCTGCTTGCGAATTCTCTGCAGATGTCGTAAACATCTTTTCCACCGTGTGGATAGTTAGCACAGCCTACTAATGCAACGATTCCAGGGATTTCGCCGAGTACTAGTGGACCACCGACACTTCTGATTTCAACGTCTTGGACTGCACCTCTGCCTGAACGACAGAAGTTCTTTTCCTCAACCATCTTCTTTTCGCCGACTTTGAGTATGAAGCTGTGGATTTCAAGTTTTACTGGGCAAGCTTCTTCGCAACGTCCGCATCCGATGCATTCTTCGTATAAGTCTGCTAGTTTTGAGTAGTCACCTTCAGATGCAGCTTTTAGTGCTGGTGCAATGGCTAAGTCTTGTGGGCAGCTTCTCTGGCAGAGGTTGCATTGTCTGCATTTCTTTGCTAGTTCTTTGATTTGGTCTAACGCTGGAAGAGATTGTATTTTCTTTCGAATTGGAGCTACTTTTTGTGCTACGCGTACAGCGACTTCACCGACCTTTTCAGGGTCAAGAATAAGCACACCAGGTACTTTGCCACTAACTAGGTCGTCAACTATTTGGTCTGCTGGGTCGTTTGTGCGGTTCTTGTAGCCAATGCAGTTCTTCTCTGAAGCTGCAATTACTGGCGCTTTGACACGTTCAGCTTCTAGTGAAGCGTCTGTTCGCACACATTGTTCATCCAAAACGACTACATCAGCGTACCCGCCGCGTATGAAACGTAGCTCCCAAGATATTGGGCCAACGATTTTAGCGCGGTCGAAGTATCTTGTGTTGTCAATGGCAGTGCAGCATAAGCCGACTACTTCCATTTTATCGTCAAGTTTGTGGTCTTTCATGTAATCGATAATTCCAACTGAGGGTACTACGTTGTGTCCAATGCACATTATAACTGGCTTTGATTGATCAACTGTTCCGATACCCATTTGGATAAGTGGTGCTTCAGGGTCAGCCTTTGGGAAGTTAAAGACAGAAATCTGAGCGAGGTCAGCTATTTCCATGCCCACTTGGTCGATTCTACCAGCGTGGAAAGCTTTTGATTCAAAATCCAGATTGCTTGATTCTTGGCCTGTGTGTGCAGCAGAAACTAGATGAGTAATTTGTGATTCACAGTAAGTTAAAACATCGTCTAAATCTCCAAGAGTTTCAGGTTTTACTCCAGTGACAAGCCTTGTAACAGGAGCTTCAACTTTGACATTCAAGCCTCCTACATCCAAGGGATACCGTCGACCATATTTTTCGATTAAGTGGTCAACAACATGTCGGGCATGGCCGTTGTGAGTTGCAGCACCAATGCAGCAAGCGATAAGCACAATACGTGACGACTGGTCTGCTATGTTAAGTCCACATGCACCGCGTTTTCCTGCTGTCAAATCACACTTACCATAAGTGCAAAGGCAACAAAGGTCACAATCAGGCATGTAAAAGGGCTTGTACTTGTTGAGCAGCATCATGTCCCAGTCGCGTAAAGTAGTTATGTGAGGCATTGGGGTTGGACCCATTGGTTCATCCCAGTTGTCGGTAACAACCTTGCCAATGGATAATTCAAGGTTTTTTATGAGACCAACGTTGGTCTTCATTTCATTTATTTTTACACGGACGTTTTTTTGGGTCAATCTCTAAACCTCTGTAAAGGTTTAGTTAGTAGCCAGCATTACAATGTTTTTAAACTTTTGGGGATTTTCTAGGCAAAAGTCATGTTAGATATATAGAAATGCAATGGTCAAAAAAAGTTAAATGTAAAAAATTAGATTAGGTAATCTAGGCTTTTTAGTATCTCTTTGACCGACAAATACGCCTTATTATCATTTGGCAAATCAATTAGCGACTTACCGTTAAGGACAAAATCGTCCAACTGCTCATCCTGAGCAATTTTTCCAAGATACTTAAGCTTCAAATCAGCCTCAGCTTGCTTCCCAAGCTCCTGTGGGAACCGGTAGCCGCCAACTAGGTAAAAGTTTTCGTATTGCATGTCAACTTCTTTGATTATTCTGACGGCTCTGCGTACATGGTCTTGAGACTTTTTTGAATGGTCTAGTATGTCAAAGATGTCGTTGACTTTTGAGGTTATTCGGCGATTAAGATTTTCTAATCCTGCAGGTGAATCAACAAGCACAAATTTGTAGTTCTTAGTCAAAGACTCCAACGCATTTTTCAAGGCAGCGTTTGGCATGCAGTAGCATCCTTCAACCCATTTAGTTCCGACGCCTAAGAAATCAAAGTGCGCACTTTCATATAACCCACTTTCCCAGATACGGCTTTCAATGCGTTCGCTGGGAGGAATGCCGACTGTGGTGCCGCCTGATTGAATAAAGGTGCTTACAACAAGGTCTGCCATTGTGGCTTTTCCAGCGTCTTTTAGGTCTATGCCAACCATTTCAGCAAGGTTTTGGTCAGGGTCAGCGTCAACCAGCAGTATCGGCGATTGTTTGTCTTCAATAAGTGCTTTTGCCATTAAAGCAGTGAAACTGGATTTGCCTGTGCCGCCTCGACCAACTGTAACAAGAGTTTTCATTAAATCAAATCCTTCAGGCTGTTTGTTGATTTTTCTTTAACAGAAGCTCGCATATATTGTCTATGGTCTTAACCGCTGAAATTTCCTTATTCAACAGCGGAGTTTTGCCAAGCATGTCGGATTCGGTGACTTTGGTGTCGAAGGGCACGAAATCCAGAAGCGTTAAACCGTTATTGTCAGCGTAACTTTTGATTGCTTGCTTTTGTTCTTCACTCATGACACGGTTTCCAATTAAATATAACTGTTTCATGCCAGCGGCTGAAGCCAAATCGTGAATGTGCTTTGCAATTTCTAGTGATTTTAGGTTTGAATCTGCAACGATAAGCAATACGTCAACTTGTCTGGCGGTGCCTCTGCCGATGTGTTCCACGCCAGCTTCAAGGTCTAAAACCACCGCTTCGTCAGTTTCAACCACAAGATAGCGTAGTAAAGCACGAATTACAGCGGTTGGCGCACACATGCATCCTGCACCCATGGAACGCACTGTTCCCATAACAATCAAATTCACGCCTAGAGGGGTGGCAACAGAATATTCACGCACGATATCGTCTACCTTGAAATTCAAATTATAAACTCCACTGTACCCAGTGCTTGTTTTGGCGTCTACAAGCTCTTTGTTTTCTGAAATAGGCTTTATTTTACGCGCTTCTTCCGCTGTTAAGCCAAGTGTTAAGGCTAAATTGGGAGAAGAATCAGCGTCGATGGCTATTGTTTTATATTTGCGTTCAGCAAACCCACGGGCTATCCCGCCTGCGATGAGGGTTTTGCCGACTCCGCCTTTACCAGAAACTGCAATTTTCATAATTAGTCACTGCTAAGAAAGTAAAATTAGCAAATTTATTTAGATTTCCTAAAGAAAACATAAAAAGCTTGCTAAAAATGGCTTGTTTAAGCACTTTTTTCTGATAGGCAAAGGTAAATTCCAGGCTCATCTGTTATTGTAACGTTCACAAAGCCTGATTGCCTGAGAAGTTCTTTCATTTGCGGTTCTTTAGGTAATTCGTCATGGGCAACCGCAGAAGCCGCGTTGTGGTGATGGCTTTTGATTTCTTGACTGCTCAAAGCATGAGCAATTATAAGTTTGCCACCCATCTTTAGTACTCGATTTATTTGCTTAAGCGCTTTTTCTCTGTCTTCTAAATGGGGAAATAAGCCAAAACAAGTTACTGCATCAAACGTTTCCGATGGAAAGTGAAGGTTTTCAACCTGCTGCATCATCACCGTGACGTTTGGGTTGTTTGAGTTTTTGGCTTTGCACAGTTCAACCATTTTTTCTGCAAAGTCCACAGCCGTAACATGCCCTGATGAGCCAACCTCTTTCAGTAAGAAGGGTATTAAAACGCCTGTTCCCGTGCCTAAATCAAGAACTCTTTGACCCTGCTTAAGACCGAATTTTGGCACTGTCTGCGCTAGGAAATCGTTTAACCTTGTGGTGACGAAATGCTCGTCCCAAGTGAGTGCGGCTTGGTTAAAGAAGGCTTGCCGGTTCATTTCTGCTTCAGTTTCCAGATGTTTTGGGGTAGACATTTTTGACACTGATTTGTTTTTTGTTAAACGCATTTATTAAAAGTGTTCCGCTTTAATCTATTAATTACATCGTCGAAAACATTCATACTTGTCAAGCTTAAAGCGCTACTTGCATTTCTCAATTATAGCGTCACCCATGAATAATTAGGCAAAGTGGGAATCCAGCGGTAGTAGCTGAAAGGATCGAAACCAACATGAGATTGACCACTAAAGAGTGCTGGTTTCTTTGATAAAAAATTGAATCCTATCAGCCTTGCCGCAAGTTCCAAAAAGCCGCTTGCCGCAGTGAAAGGCAGAAAAGTAAGTTCACCGTCAAGCGCAAAATTTTTGCCTGCAGCGATTAATCCTGTCATGGTTATGGCTCCGAATTTTTGTGTTTGTTTAAGCATTGTGGTAACACTTTTTTCAACAAAAGTAATACTAAGCGATATTTAAACCTTGCCAGCACCCATAAAGAAAAAAGCATCCGCCATAAGGCAAAATTGGCTCATAAACGGTAACGATGACCCACACTATTCCACACAAAACCAGCCCCAAACGCCTCAGCAATAGCAAACATCGCCCGCCAACCCGTACAATGCGAAGGCACAACCAACCGCGGATTAATACGAAGCAGTTCTTGCAACGTAGCCTCAATCTTTGCCCCACAATCCTTGCCTGCCAAATGAAAACCACCCATCACCGCATACACTTCAGTCATGCCAGTAATTTCCCTCGCGTAATTTAATGTGTTAATTATGCCTGCATGCGCACAACCAGAAACCACCACCAAGCCTTTCCCTTTAACGTTCACAACTAACGCCCGATCATCAAGAATAAGCTGGTCAGGCTGCCAAGAGCCCTCAATGAAGCATTTGTGATTAGCAAAACCTGTCTCAAAAGCTGTTCTTCTGGGAATCTCGCCAGTTACACACAACATTTTGCCAGCAATCAAATATGGTTGCTTTGTATAGGCATATTGTGCATTTAACTGTACTTGAGAGGGAAATTTAATGTATTTTTTGAGTGCCCCTT
>CAYMLF010000144.1:0-5982 GCA_964391275.1 uncultured Candidatus Bathyarchaeia archaeon | reverse complement strand
GTCTGGAGCAAGATACTTGCCTTTTCTGTATTATTATTCGAATTTGTTCAAATCTGGCAGCCTAGTTTAATGTAAACGTTGGTTGCTTGGCTGCTGTCACCTCAAATTCAATATTTGCTTTGCCGACCGACCAATATCATACATTAAATCCATTTCGCCGTACAGGTCATCAGCGGTCAACAGCGAGGAGACTATTACAACTGTTACGTCAGTTGTTGGGTCATACCGCATAACCGTCATGTAGCCAATGTGTGCGCCGTTATGACCGTATCCTAATCCTTCCGTGTAAGTAGTGCACAAGCCGTATACTCCGTGTTCTTCACCGGTGGGTTTGACATCTTTCATCTGGTCCACACAGGTCTGGTTTAAGCCTGCGTTTGCACTGTAGAGGAGTTTAGCCCACATAGCCAAGTTGTTAGGCGTGGTTATAACGTTGCCTTCAGCTACATGCGGTGACATATTATCCATAGTACTCTCACACGATTCACCTTGAATCAACAAGTAACCGTCCATGTAAGGCATGGGAAGTTGTTGCTCATCCCCCTGTGCAGGGAGAGAAGTGTCCGATAAGCCATTAGGTGCTAGTAGATATTGCTCCACAAAAGAGGCATAACTCATTCCAGACACTCTCTCAACAATTTTTCCAAGAATTGAACACCCCGTATTGCTGTATTGGTAACTAGTTCCTGGCGGGAAAAACGATAACTGGTTAGACGCCACCACACCTACAAGTTCATCAAAAGTAAAAGTATGCTGAGGCTGCCCTAGTTCCTCCTTTACATAGCTTATGTATGATTGATTAGCGTAAGGAGCCGAGACATCGGCTGGAATTATGTTATTACTTATGTCAAAGACTCCTGCGCGATGCCCAAGCAGCTGCCTTATTGTAATCTCATTCTTGTATGGAATAGCATAGTCCGCAGAGTTGGGAACGTAAGGAATTTCAGTTCCGGGTATATTATCTGTTATTTTATCGTCAATTCTCAATTTGCCTTCTTGATGCAACAGAAGGATTGCTGCACCAGTAAAGGTCTTGGTTGTACTAGCAGCTCGAAAATGGGTATCTGCAGTCGCGTTCATACCTGTAGAAACAAAATAGTTACTATTTGGCGATAATATGAGCATGCAAACCCCACCGTTACTGGATGTTAGGTTTGCTTTGTATTCAGTCCATTTTGTCTCGATTAATGATTGTAATTGTGCTGTGTAATCTGGCTGGCTTGGTTGAAATGCGCTAAGGTATATACCGCCGCATAAGATAATAGAAATAACACAGATAACTATGACTGTTATTACGTGTTTTTTCATGCCTTATCGCTTAATTGCTTAGTCGGTAAATCTTAAATGCTTTTGGTTACAACCGATATTACTTCGAAGAGTTCAACTGGTTAAGTCATAAATTGTCAGCGTTGGTATGGTGAATAACGTGATATTGGGAATTCGCTTCATAAACCTTAAATCACTTAATTTTTAAGCAATAGAACATGAAATGTGCAAAGTGCGGTTATGATTTCATTCAACGAAATCCTGAGATGTGCCCTAGCTGCGGCGGTAAAGATATTGTTTCTGAGGAACAATTGATTGAGAGATATTTGAAATCTGAACGTTATGAAGATGCAGCTTTGTTATATGAAGAATTAGAAATGTTAGATAAAGCTGAAGAATGCAGAAAGAAAGCCAACCCAAACTATGTCCCGCCTAAATCACCAATGGGCAAGATCGACTCAATCAACATGGAATGCCCACATTGCAAAAAAGTTCAACCGCTTACATCAAAGAAAAATGAAGCAATCTGTACATACTGCAACAAAAAATACGCGATTCCCAAGAAAGCCTTTGAATTGCTCTAAAGCTAAGTTAATTATCAACCTCGCTGCACCTCTGAAAAGTAAAACATGCAAACGTTGAAAGCAAGATCTTGCAATTGCAAACATTAAGTAAGTTTAAGATTTACCGATTTTCGATTGGAACAAAAGGCGTGTTCAACTCGCCCACGTATTTTGATTCTGGACGTAAAAGAACTGCGTCCTCATACTGCTCTATCACGTGAGCCACCCAACCTGCTATTCTGCTTGAGGCAAAAAACGGAGTAAAATACTCTTTAGGCACACCCAACGCATCCATTGTAACCGCCGCGTAAAAATCCACGTTAGGATAAATCTTTTTCTTGGCAAAAACGATATTTTCTATTTGCACACATTTATTGTATAAGTCGTTGATTCTTTCGCGGTGACAAAGGTCTTCCACCATACCTCTAAGATGCTTCGTTCTTGGGTCCTGCGCCCTGTAAATCCGATGCCCAAAACCCATAATCTTCTTTTGATCACCCAATAAACCGTTAATGTACTCATCAACTTCCTGCTCCAAATTAATGTCATCAAGCATATCCATAACCTTCTCACTCGCGCCGCCATGCAAAGGCCCCTTAAGAGTCCCAATTGCGGCGGTAACCGCTGAATACATGTCGGAGTTTGTGCTTGCAGTTACGCGAGCGGCAAAAGTTGAAGCGTTAAATCCGTGGTCAGCATGAAGCGTCATGTAACGGTGAAGAACATTTGTCTCGCTCTCTTCAGGAACTGTTCCATTGAACATGTACAGAAAGTTTTGGGCAAAGCCGAACTCTTGTTTGGGCTCGGGAACCTTCTGGTTTTGACGTGTTCTATGGATTGCAGCGACTATTACTGGAACCTGAGCGATAAGGCGGGTAGCTCTTCTAAAGTTAGCTTCTTGAGAAAAATCTTTGCCTTCAGGGTCATACTCGCCTAAATGGGAGACCTCGGTTCGTAAAATATCCATTGGATGACAATGCTTAGGAGTACATGCAATGCTGTTTAAAATTTCGTCAGGCAGCCTCATTGAGGAGACAAGTTCAGCTTTGAATTTAGCAAGTTCTTGTTTGTTTGGAAGCTTTTTGTGTATTAATAGGTAAGCTATTTCTGCGTAGATTACTCGCCCAACAAGGTCATCAATGTTGTATCCTAAATAGTAAAGAAACCCATTGTAATCTACATAGCTGATTCGGGTTTCAGCTGCCGGCACATCTTTCAGTCCTCGAATGACTATTCGCTCAGAGTTGTCAATCATGGGCAACCTCAAAAGGTTATTTTTTGATTTTTAATAAATTTTTTGAGTAAAAAAGGAAAATTAAGGGGTACTTTCAGGGTTTTACCATAGATTAATGCTGCCCAAGAAAGCAAGAAAAGCCGTTTAGGGCGCTCCCCTGAAGGGTTTAGAAGCAGCCTGTCCAGCAGTACAAGCACAAATCTTCCCGTTTAAGGTCCTTATTATTAGGCGCCTCAATAACTGCCTTAACCATCTCTTCAATAGTTAAGAAACGCAGAGTTGTAAAGCCAATTCTCTTCCGTATGCCCTCAACCATAGCGTCATAATCACTGTTTGCTCCCACAACCGGGTTAGTGCCAGGCTTAATCTCTTCCGTGTACCTGTGTGTTGCCAAGTCGCTGGGTTTAGTTGAAAGGTCATAGATGCAGGGGTGAAATTGAGGCGGAGAAGCAATTCTGCCATGTATCTCCTTTGGCTCAAAAGGCATAAGCTTTTCGCGCAAAAGGTTTCTTAGCTGAGTCCCTCGTCTAATTGAATCATCAACTAAAATGATGCTTTTTCCACGAATCATCTGTGGATTAGGCACCTGCTTGTATTGCGCAACTAGCTCTCGCTTCTCTTTAACCGGAGGAATATAACTTCTACCCCAACCAGGAGTGTACTTTACTAGTGGACGACGAAGCGGAGCCATCATATTCAATGCATCATTAATTTTCTCTTCAAACTCAGCTTGACCAATCTTTCCTTGCTTGAAATCTAACAGGTTCTTTTGCACGACTTCCTTAGCTAATTCCATTTTCCTCTTCACGTATCCAACAGAATGTGAAAGACCAGAATCAGCAATGCCTAAAACCAAATCAGCCTGCACATCATCTGTTTCAGCCAAAAAACCGCCACAGCGTTCTCGAACTATCTCCGCATTTACGCCGTAAAAGTCTGAAGCTGGAAAACCAGAGTAAATATGCAGAAACGGGCAATACCTCTTTTTGCCCTGAGTTTTAACTCGAGTCTCTAACCCGTCTGGTCTAAAAGCAACAATCTCACGATAACTTAGTGACTTGTAAACTTGATAGCCCAAGTTTGGAAAAGCTGTGGTTTCAGAAGCAACAACCCAGCTATCAGGCTTTGAGCCAACAACAAGCGGAAAAGTATCTCCAGACGCGTAAATCGTACGGTCACGTTCAGAAAGCAAAAGCAGCGAAATCGAACCTTCAATCGCCTGGTACATTTTCTGTATGCCATCAACAATACTGGCTCCAGTGCAGATGAGTTCACCAACAAGTTCCGTTTGATTGGGAATATTGACGCCGTCTTTCTGCATGGAATGCTTGAAAGTAGCACCCCTCTCCATTAAATCAGAAAATACCTTCTGAGAATTCTTGATAAAGCCGACCGTGCATAATGCGAAGCTGCCGACTTTTGATTCAAACTTTAACGGTTGCTCCTCTTTAGTGTCACTTATAACGCCTATACCTAATTCGCCATTTAGCTTGTCGTAGTATTTTCCAAAACGCGATTTAAACTGGCTATTACTTATGTCACGAGAAATAGTTTCTATTTCCCCGTCTAGCAACGCTAACCCACCCACTTCTGTTCCCAAATGAGTAGTATAATCAGTCCCAAAGAAGAGGTCTCTAGCGCAATTGCCCTTTGATGCTACACCAAATAAGCCACCCAACATGCAGCGTCACCCTGCACAGTGTCATTGTTTAAACCCTAAAAGCCTTGCGATGCATTTTGATGATTTTGACGAGAAAAGAAAAATTTAAGAGGTTCTTCATTAACCCTTAGTTGTGGGGTTACCGATTGAGCTGGCTTGATTTCTCAGGGCTAATAGGGTTAGCGCCGTGGGTTCTGGTTTTAGGCGGATTCATAGCTGTCTTAAAATTGTACATGAAATTCAGAAAAGGTTCAGAGGGCAAAGGCCAAACTGCAGTTGGCATTTTAGGCTTTTTCATCGGCGTATTATTGCTTGCAGTTGGAATAACTGTTCTGCTGGCTCAAGCATGGGACATCGCCACTTGGGTTTTGCTTGTTATCACAGGATTAGCGTTAACTCTTAAACCGTTAAGCCGCATTCCCTTCGGCGCATTGTTTGGGCTAGTGGCAGGCGCTTTATGCGCTGGGCTACTGTACATGTTCTTTCCCTTGCCACCGACAATCTTGGGCATCTCATCACTGTGGATTTACGGGGCAGTGTTTCTAATTCCAGCTTTGCTCGTCTTTCTTGCATTCAAGTTCCTGGAGGATGTCATGAAACTGTTCAGTTTACTCTTGGGCTCTTGGCCTGTAGTGACTGCGCTGGGCGTCATATGCATCCTTCAAGGAGTACTTTTGCTGCTTAACCAAAGCATTATTTCACTGCTCACCTAAGTCCAACCTTTTTGTCGGGCTCAATTTTGAAAAACAATTTTATAGTACTATCCCCTGATTTTTAGAAAAGAGGGGAAACAATGAAAAAAGCATCAACCGTTTTCTTCATCACCTTACTACTGTTAACGGTAGTTTTAACTTCAATCCCGTTTGCACAAAGCAAACCAGGAGATATCAAAATTTTAAGCTACGATTACTACATTGACAACTTAGGGATATTAGATGTTGTCGGTGAAATCCAAAACACAGGTTCAGAAACAATAATGAATGTTTTCCTGAAAGGAACCATCACAGCAGCAGACGGAACAATCATAGGCAGTGGAACAGCCCGTGCATGGGTCTCACACCTGCTGCCTCAGCAGAAAGCGCCATTTTACATGGATTTCTACAAAACCAGCACAGGCGCCGCTTGGTCAACAGTAAGCATTTCAAAGGTCACCCTTGAAGTGACTGGAGCTGAAGCAGTAGACAGCCACCAGTATCAGGAATTGGAAATAGTTAGCAGTGAAGCAACAGTCAGCACCAGCGGAGAAGACCAAGGAACAT
>CAYMLF010000143.1:0-5993 GCA_964391275.1 uncultured Candidatus Bathyarchaeia archaeon | reverse complement strand
AATCGAAAACCTGAGACAGAAAATAAGGGAGAGCGTTCTCCCTGTGTTGAGGTGAACTTTTTTTGGTTGGCGCTGATCGAACCGTTGAACCCACTTCCCATAAATCGGTTCAACAGTTCAATGGCAAAATTGAACTCTTAGGGTTCTCACAGCGCGGCTTGCGGATTCTGCGCGTGTTAGGTACGCCTGACTGCACAGCCAGCGATGCAGCAAAGATTGTCGGTTGCTCCAAAAGCTTGGTTTCTCACTGGAAAAACCATGCCGTAAAGACTGGTTGCCTGCGCTTGCTGGTCGATGGCATAGTCAAGTACTATGAGTTGACAACGCTGGGCAGGAAAATCCTTGAGCGTTCAAAAAACTTCACTACGGGTGAGACGGGGTTTGGCTGTGTGCATGTGCTGGAGGATCATGCGGTTAAGTTTTTGATTCTCAAAGAAGAGGATGCTGACCGCAGGATTGATTGGAAAAAGCTTGGGGAGCCTAGGAACTGGGTTAAGTGGGGTTTTAAGCTTGGAAACGTTCGTGTCGTCAAGACTTCTAAGCATATTATTATTCATCCTGGGAAGCTGAGGGATTTTGACGCTGACCAGTTATTGGTTTTGGCTGGGCAGATTGTTGGTCGTGTGCGTTTGGAGTTGATGGTTCGGTTTGGCATGGTGCTTAGCGAGGAGGGCGTTGCGTTGCATGCGCCTGTTTGGGAGGTCTTCACTCCTGAAGCAGAAAGATTTGAGGATGCAGGCACGTTTAAGGTTCACATGCGTGATGGCGCTGTCGGCGGTTTAGACTGTAGTCCGCCTGAGCGTAAACGGCATTTTGAGTATAACCGAAAAGAATTGGCGGTTGCCGCAGTTAGGAGTCCTGAATTGTTTGTGGAGCTATCCCGAAAAGTTGACGCCTTAGCCAAGACGGTTGAGGGATTGGTTTCTGTTAACGAGCGTCTTGTAAGTTTGCTTTCTGAAGCTTTTGGATTAGCAAAGAGTGGCGATACCAAAGAGGCGGCTGGTTTTGGGGATGGAGGCAAAAGCTATGTCCGCTAACCCGTATTTGGCAGTGAAAACCTGTTCAAAAGCACTTTTAGCACTATGCTTAGGACATGGGAAAAGTCCATGCTTTTTAGAAGTCGCTTTTCTGCGGTTGCTTAGTCCTGATTACCGATTGTTAATTTTGCCATGCGTTAATGGAGAGGAAAACATGGAGTGTGCATTTTGGTATGGAGAACACTGAAAAACCTGTTCAGAACAACAAAAAGAAGCGTAGCCAAATCGACAAGATAGGCCGCTTAAAGTACAATCAGCAGTTGCTAAAACAGAACGCAAAAGACATCAAAGAAATAAAAATGCACCTACGCTCCTTACGAAAAGCGCTAAAGCCACTGTTTCAATACGAGAAGCAAGAAATTCAAGAGACAGCTTGCCAAGACGAAGTAGACCGTGAAATCCTGCAACTGCTTTATGAAGCTGGCTCTGCCAGTCTGTTGCCGAAGGATTTGGCTTTTAGGCTTAAGCATTTTAAGGTTACTCGCCACCAGATTAGCCGAAGACTTCAGAGAATGAATAAGCGTTTAGAAAAAGAGCACGGCGAACGCATCGCAGAAAAGAGAGGCTGGCACTGGGCACTAACTAGCTTTATCGTGGAAGCATGGGGAGAGACCGAAAAAAGAAGAATGAAACGCTCCTTTTAGATTCCACCTTAAGATAAAAAATTAAAGGGCATGTTAGAGCAGATAAAAAAGGAGGGATTTTAGGGAAGAAAAGAGCAAGTTAGCCTGTGTTTGTCTTAATGCTTGTTTTCTCCTGTTTAGCTTTCAACTCAGCATTTTCTTTTTGCAGTTTGCTAATTTGCATCAGCAACATCTGGATTGAAGCGGTGATTTCATTTCTCATGTCCATGTTTGCCAAGTCAGCATTTGCAATGCGGGCTTGCGTAAGTTTCAATTGCTGTGAGCATTCATTTGGCAATTGTATATTTTCTTGCTGGCTTTTCTGTTCACTCAATATCAATCACCTAAGCAGCCATACCTTTTACTTCAGCTTCAAGCTTTTCAACGCGGAGTACAAGAGCTTTAATGCAACCTAGTAGGAAGCCGTTTGTTTTACCCAAATCAAAGAAGGGCTCTTCACCTTCAGCCTTTAGGAAAGGCAGTGATTCGTGGTCTACTACCTCTTTTTGAACACCTTCCTCTGTTATAGTTTTTATCTTGTAATTCTTTGCTAAAGCTAAATCGTCTAATGCGTCAAAGCTGCTTAGGTTTTTGTAGCGGACGTAGTTGCCCCAGATGCTTCCCCAGTATAATGAGTTTGATCCTATGTTTCCGACGTTTGCGGTTTGGGGCATTATGTTTCCGTTGTTTACTGTGAAAGTGCCATTGTTCGCGAAGACGTATTTTTCGGTTGTTGCAAAGTAAATTCTTAAGTTGTAATTAGAGGCAAGTTGTATTGACTCATAAGGCCAAGTCAATGATCCGTAATGAGCATTACCAACAGCAATGGCGTTTAATAAAGCTCCACTTGTGGATGTTAATTTACCAAGGTTCATGTTGGCAGGTGTTTCAGCGTCAACTTTGGTTAAGTAAAGGGTGTCAAAATAACCAGAATAATCTGTAGCAGGACCCTTATCAACCCATCCGGTCCCGGTAACGTACTTGTAGAGATGGTAATTGGCAGTATAGACAAAAAGGCGTCCATTTTCTTGCGCTGGATAATATGAGAGAGTTGGAACTGCTGGCACATTTAATGCACCTCCTCCGTTCAATCGAGATACATCTGATCTCATTAAGATTATTTTCGGCACATCAACCTGATCATTTCGTCCACTGCCTAGCCATAACTCGCCTTGATTGCTGCCAACGAATCCACCTGCGGTAATATCCTTCTGAACTATGAAGCCTCGGTCAACTACTAAGAGGGGTTCTCCAGTTCCTTGACTAGTGATCTCGAACAAGTTTATGTTTGGATCGCTGGGTGGGGTGTTATTTTGTTCGGTTAAAGTTAAGTAGCTATTGCCATGAGCACTGAATCCCTGAGGAGCCCAGTTTCCATCTTGAAACCACCAGATTTTTTTTACTATATCCAACGGTGAAATGTCGGGTGCAGTATTGTTTAACCTTAGATGTACACGGTCAGTAAAATCTGTCAATTTTTCACCTCCGAAAAATTCAATATTTTGCTCATTTTTTCGGTTCTGAATTTGGTACCAATTACACTTTTGGCTGGTTCTTTGATTCTTCCGCAGTGGAATTGGTTATTATGTATTCTTCTTAAAACTTTCTCCAACATTTTTGTCACAAGGACATTTCCTTTTTAGAGTATTAAGGTAAGGTGGGGTGTTTCAGAAATAAACAATTAGTTCAAGTGAAGCTTTGACATAAAAAAGTCGAGTAGTGACGAGGTATGCAAAATATGAATGTATTTAGCTCATGGTTGCTCTTCTATGCAGTTAGCTCAAAATGGTCAAAGTTTGATTGGGCTTATTTGACATCAACCTGCTAATATTGATCAAATGACTGAAAAACTACCAAGGCTAAATACATGCCAAAACTATTTAAATTTCCATTTACCTTTAATATGGTAGCAAAATGTTAATTATGAAAAATAAATTTATTGTACTGCTACTGCTCACCATTATAATTGGGGGAGCCGCAGTTGTTGTTAAAGCTAATTCAGCCACGAGTGTGCAAGGTATAATTGTTTCGGATATAACTTGGACAAAGGAAAACAGCCCGTACATTCTCACCGGAAACATGGTTATTGATAATAACGTTACACTAACAATCGAACCCGGAGTAACTGTAAATTTAAACAAATTCTACATAAGAATCAATGGTACTTTAGTTGCCAGAGGCAGTAATACGGATAATATTCATTTAAATGCCGAAACCTCTGGATATATAGAATTTACTGCATCAAGCATTGGTTGGAATTCTCAATTTGGCGCTGGTGGAATTATTGAAAATGCTGTTATAAACGCTAGATTAGATATAGGCGCAGGCTCTCCAACAATAAATAACAACACTATCACTAAGAGAATAAGCATTGGTGAAGGTTCACCTATAATATCTAAAAACAGAATAGCCATAGTTACTATAGGTAATGATCCTTATAGTGGTACAAACGCTATTGGAACTTCAAATGGCAGCAAAGCAATAATTATTGATAACGAAATTTCGGGAAGTTTTACAACTGCAACCATTGTGATTGGTGGTTCACCAACAATACAAAGAAATAGAATAAGCAATAGTTATGGCTATGGTGGTTCTGCTGGTTATGGTCAAGCGGGCATTTTCATTTATTCAAATGCATGCCCAACAATTAGACAGAATACTATTACAAAAAATGCAAACGGCATCTCTCTGGTTGATGGAAATTCGATGCCAATAATTGTCTATAACAATATTGAAGATAACTTTAACTACAATTTATTCATCAATTTAGGTATTCAAGTCGATATAGACGCTGCTAATAATTGGTGGGGAACTACAGACACATCAGTGATTGAGCGGAAAATCCATGACTTCAACGACAATTTTGACTTGGGAAAGGTGAATTATATACCATTTCTAACTTCTCCTAACCCCAATGCAATGCCTGACCCAAACGCTCTCATACCAACACCTGATACCTCACCCTCGTCATCTTCGCCTACTACTACCAATCTGCCTTCAGATTCCCAGAATCCGACTACACCGATGGACCAAACAGACACTCAATCCGGCTTTAACTTGTCAGAGATCGGTTTGTTTGCGGTTGCAGGTATTATTATAGCATTGCTGATTGTTAATATCTTTTTTATGAAGAGGAGAAGAACAATTTCAAAGGTTTCTCAGGCTTAAAAAGCGTAAAATGCTCTTTTTTTCTTATGTTCATCACTGTAATTAGTTGTTGAAATAGTTATTCTCAAAGCAGACAACTACGTCATTGAATTTTTCTCTCAACTTGACGCTAAAGCAGAGTTCGCTCGATTTTTTATGAAAACTTTGCCTTCTCTTTCGATTAGCTCTTTGTCATTGTCGCTTTCTGCTTGGGCTAAAATCGCTATCACTTCAAGCAATAATTGAGTTTGCCGTCTTTCTGTCATCAAGTGAATTGTTCGGGTATCTCGGTTTCCCTCCGGCTTGTACTCGTTTTTTATAACGCCTGCCTCCTCAAGGATTTTGAGGTTTCTATAGGCCTCGCTTCTATTGCCGCCGAACTCTCGCAGGAAATCCTTCAGTCGTATGTGTGGGTTTTGGGTTAGTATTTTTAGGGTTTTTAATCTGGCTTTTGAAGCCATCAGCTTTTCGAGACTATTTAACTTCGACCAAAAAAACACTCTCATTTACCCAAGGCTGAATGTGCCCAGTCTCAAGACACACAACAGTAGATATCAGATACCACTTGTTAAACATGATGGGTAGTTTCAGGAACAACCCAGCAAGCTGAAAGGACACACCGCTCTAATAAGTCAGATGATGATTTTTTTGGCAAAACCAACCTTAACCATCAAAGGGAGAATTCTAAACTGCCTAACCAATTTTGCTCACCGCAAAACCCCTACCCTTACCATCAAAGGATTTGTAGTCTGCTGTGCAAACGAAAAAACCAAAGCCATAGAGCGAAAGTTCGATTGGGGCAACGCACTCATAGACGCCACCATCACAAGCGCCATCACGTTTTTTAGCGCTCTAGGCGGTGGAGCAGTAGCAGGAATCAACACCATCAACATGATAGAATCGGCAACTGTAGCAGCGCTCTCCCAATTCTTTATCTTCCTGGCACTAAAAAGAGGGTTAATACAACCCAAAGAAGCTTAACGTGGGTAGGTTGGGTACCAGTTTGGCGGGGGTTTGGAGCAAAAAAGAAGAGATAGGCTTTATTTTCCCAACATTGTTTTCATCTAGAGGAAAAAGCTATACATGTTAACTGAACCGTTGACTATGTTTAAGTTAAGTTCAGAGATGTTTACGCCTATTCTGGTTGCCCATTCAATATCAATTATAGCATCGTAAAGTTTCCTGT
>CAYMLF010000142.1:0-6001 GCA_964391275.1 uncultured Candidatus Bathyarchaeia archaeon | reverse complement strand
TGGGAATGCCTCATCGGCTTCATCTGCGCCACCTACAAGAGCATAGCAGCCATCGAGCTTATGCTGGCGAAAATGTCACAGAAATTCGGCGAGCGGGTGGTTTTTGACGGCATGGGTTTTTACAGGTTTCCCTCCGTGGAACGGCTGGCGGCGGCAAGCGAAAACGGGCTGCGCGAATGCGGCTTAGGCTACAGGGCAAAGTATGTGCAGGCAACCGCAAAAAAAATCCATCAAGAAAACATTGATTTGGAAGCGTTCAGGCAGATGCCTTATGGGGAAGTCAAGAAGCGGTTGTTTGAGTTCTCAGGCGTGGGCTTGAAAGTGGCTGATTGCGTGCTGTTGTTCTCGCTGGGCAAGCTTGAAGCGTTCCCCGTGGATGTGTGGGTTAAACGCATACTGCTAAACCACTATGCCAACCAACTGCCACAAGCTTTAGTTAAGAAGCTGGCGAGCCACGACTCATTAAGCAACGGCGAATACGAAAAGCTCAACGCTTTTGGCAGAGGCTATTTCGGCGTTTACGCGGGGTATGCGCAAGAATACCTCTATCACTATGAGCGTTCATTAAAGGGTAAGTGATTTTTTGTTACGTTTTTTGTAAATTAGCAGAAAAATGCAGATTACTATGCATAGGGTTACTATCGGCAGGATTAATAGGTACGGTAAAATTGGTATTTGCGAATTTTGTATGTTCAGGTTTGATTGCTCTTCCTCAAAGTCTGGTATTTCAATATTTAACTGTCCTGTAAGTGGGTATTTGTCAATGTTGTTTTCGTTAATGTAAAACAGCGTATCCCAAACATCCGTATCCGCGTTTTTTGTGGCGTTTGGGTATCTTGTTTGATAGTCGCTCCAGTAATTGCCAGCAGAAGCGTTGTTCCAAGTGTTAGCTGGACCAGGAAGATAATTTATGTAGCCGATGCCCGAGTCCATAAACATCGGGATTGAAACTTGAAGACCTTTCCCCAAGTTGTTATCAACGAAATTGTTAGCGTAAATTTTGTTGCCTGTTTGAGACCCGTTAAGCCTGATGCCCCATTGATTGTTCTGTATAATTTGGTTATAGATTATTGTGTTTTGTTCAGCTTTAACGCCTATACCAAGCGAGCAAACAAGTATGCCTATGTCATTTTTTGTTATTAGATTGTTTTGCACTGTATTGTTTGATGACCATGCAAGGGCTATTCCGTAAATACTGTTTTCGACAATTTGGTTTGCAAAGATTATGTTGTTGTTTGAGCTTGAATCGAGATAGATTCCTTTACCGTTGAATTTTATCAGATTGTGTGTTATTTCACTGGCAGTAACTTCGGAGCCTACCAATTGAATGCCAATATTGCTGCCTGTTATTGTGTTGTTGACGATTCGGTTTTCTGGTGAATTATGCATTCCAATTCCAATGTTATTATTTTTCAGTTCACAATTGATTATGGTGTTGCCGCTTGATATGGGATAAGGGTTTCCTGTAGGGTACGGTTGTTTGTCAAAAAGTGAAGGCTGATATATCATTCGGTTAACGGTTATTCCTGTTCCCCAATTAAACCCTTCAACTCTGATGTTTTTTATAATAACATTTTTTGTACAGTTAAGCGTCACTCCTGTTCCTTCGCCTGTTTGATTGTTTTTCACAGTATAACCTGCGCCATCCAACAAGGCACCATCCACTGAAACCCAAATTTCATGCCCAATGACATCGCCTGTTAAAGTGTAAACATTTCCCTCACGTCGAATGGGCGCTGAATCAGGAAATACACTTCCATCAGGCATGATATAGTAGTTGTCTGGCTCAATTTTTGGCTTGGGTTGTCCAAACGGATTTGCTCCCGCTAAGTTTAACGCTGAATCTCCAATAGCTAAACTTGTTAAAAGAACAATAACAAAAACTGACAATGCTTTACTTCGACGCCGCATGATTTCTTATTCGATAAAGCATGTTTTAGGTTTTACTATTTTATGCTCGTGTTTTTTGTGGGTTAATGAAAAGCAACGCTGGAGCAAATGTTTGGGTTTAGCGTTTCTGTTTTTTGCAGTAAATTAGTAAGCTTATGCTTAGAATCCCAGCTGTAACTATGGTGGCTGCTGTTAAGGTTGGGATTAGCAGGGTTTCGGGGTTTGGCTTGCTGTATATCTGGAAGGTGATTGTGTCGGAGGCTGCCATGTTTCCAGCAGTGTCATTGGCATAAACCGTTAAGGTGTGAACGCCACTGGCGAGCCCTGTAAGGGTTGTATTGCCGGTTATGGTTACGTTGTCTTTGCCGCCTAAGTTATATGCCGTCCATGACGTGTTTTCGCTTGCGAAATAGTTTAACGCTACATTGGTGGAGTTGTAGGTTCCCACTGTAGAAGGCGAATGAATGGTAATAACCGGCTGTATTGTGTCAACGGTAAAGCTAAAGTCTAATTGAAGTGACACACCAAAAACTGATTCGCCTTTGACCACTAAATAGTGTGCCCCATCAGGCAAGCTGGTTAACGTGTGTCTTGCGGCATAAAGGTAGTAGGCGTCGCCGTTGAAAGGGTTAGTAGTGTCGTTGGTTCCCCTGTTTATCTCCTCTTGAAACTCTAATTCAACTGGCACGTCTGCTCCAGAGTCTAAGCTGTAATTTAGCCATTTTATTCCTTCAAAACCGTAAACTGTGCCGTAAGCTGGAACTTTAGCGTAAACGGTTATAGCCACATCTTGAGCGTTTACTGTTCTTGTTGGGGATTCAATGGATAATACGGGTGCGGGTGGCAGGTGAGGATTAGCTTCTGCCAGCTTGACCGTAAAAGTGCAGCTGAGAATTGAGAGCAAGAGAGTTAATGTAATGCTCAAAGCTGACAGGTTTTTCTTCATGGACACCGAGTTAAGGGATGTTTAACTGTCACTTAAATATGGTGCAAAAGTTATCTTTTTGGTGATTTTTGCTTTTTTAGCAAAAGTTATATTAGTTAAATCGTAAGATATAATATATTAATTAATGGGGGAACAGGGATGGGGGCAATCAAGAGCATTATCCAAGGATTCCTACTGGCAACCGCCCTAATCTGGACCTACAACATAGCAGAATTAACCAGAATAGGCCACGGAGCACTAGGCTTACTATACCTGCTAATACTCCTCATCCCAATAACCAGCCTCCTACATATGCGCCTAAAAAAGACTTGCACACCTAAAACAGATAAATCAAAAAGATGGCGAGAACTCATATTCTCCTTCCAAGGCATCGCGTTTGCCTGCTGGGCTTTCGACTTAATGACCACCTACTACGCTGTAGACGTAACAAGGATAGCAATCGAGATAAACCCGCTTGGCTGGCCTTTAGGAATCTTGGGCGCTTTTGCCTATTACGGTCCAACAGTGGTTCTCTCGTACTATCTGCTGTTCAAGATGAAGGAGAGCATTGCACTTTATGCCTCAATACCAATGACCGCAGTTATGCTGGGCATGGGCGCGTTGAATTTGATTGCAGGCGCACAAAACTACAAAGTGTTCATGTACACTGTAGCAATTTCAACCGATGCATACTACGGTTTGCTTGCGTTGATAATAAGTATGAACTTGGCGATTCAATTAACCTTAAAACGTATGCTAACCCAACAATCCAAACCTTACTTCAGACTAGAGAACGTCTAAAAACATATGAGTTAATCTTCGGGTGACTCACGTGTTTCAAAAAGCTCGGTTTTAGGCATATGCCGCAGAATCTTTTCTTGGTCAACCTGTGTTATGTCGTCTCGTTCAGCCTCGCGTTTGTCTTGTTCGCTCATTTTGTATTTAGGCTTTGGTTCACACAAGTATGTCACCTCCAAATAAACAAAACAGTGTCATCAAATTAGGGACTAAACAATTAACAATAAGCCTATGTGACTACAACACAGAACAACACAAGCTGAAGGCGCATTTTACAGTTTTTTAGTCATTACGTAGGCGTCTTCGCCGTCCGAGTAGTACCCGTTAAGTGTCCGCGTAACCTCAAAGCCCAGTTTCTTGTACAGCGAAATCGCCGCTTCATTAGTAACCCGCACTTCCAAAAAGCCCTGTTTAGCCTTATAGTAACGCATACCTTCCAGTGCACGGTTGATTACTGCTTGCGCTACACCTTTACGTCGATTACCAGGCATAACTGCAATCGAAACCACGTGCCCTTTCCGCACTAGCCCGCCTAAGCCGATGTTGGATAAGCCGACTTCGATGCGGCACATAATGTAGCCTATGATTTTGTTGTTTTCTTCTGCTACAATGAAGGTTTCTGGAAACCGCTGATGCAAATCGATGAAGAAGAAGTCAGTGTAGTTTTCTGGGAGGCAAACGCGGTTTATCTGCATGACATTCTGTAAGTCGCCTGGAACAAACTTTCGCAAAGTGTAGGTCTGCTGCATCTTGTCGCCTTCTTAACGAATTTCGCTGTCCTAACTTAAAGTTTACGCTTTAAACTCAAAATCCGCTACCTAAACAATGGAAGTAAAGTTTAAGCTTTATTGTCTTCAGGAGCACGGTACTCTGCAAAAGTGTAGGTTCCCTGCGGCATCGTCCAGACTCTTGACGCTGAACCCGCGATTTTGAAAGCTTCAGTTAAGGCGTCGTTTACGGCTCGGGCAGTTTTTAGCCTGAAAACGTTTGATGCGTAATAATCAGGCATGGATGAAACCAAAATTACCGGATGATTCTGCAGGGCTTTGAGCAAATAGTACGCTTTATGCCCACCCATGGCAAAGTTGCGTTTAATCTCTTTCTCAGTTGCTTTCAAATCAGAGAGACGAGTCATCCAATCATAGAACACTTGGTTTCCGTGACCTTCAGGGCACTCCGCAACTAGAACAATAACGCCGCCCCGTTTAACTACGTCCAACGTATTGTCAAGTGCCTTGTAGGCTTGATACAAGTTAACGTCTGAAGGGTCTCCACCAGCGCTGACGACGACTATGTCGGCTCTGCGGTCAACGTTAACACGGTACATTTCATCCACAAGCTTAACCGCCTCCATAAACGCCTCTTCCAAATCGCCTGCAAACGCTCTAACGATTTGTCCTTTACTGTTTTCTACAATGTTAACGATGAAATCCACTTTCGCCAGCCTCGCTGCTTCAGTCATGTCCTGATGCACTGGGTTGCCCTCTAAAACGCCTGTTTTTGCGTTGGCGTTTAACATCATGGCGTGGTTGTGCTGGACTGTTTCGGCTCCGCTGACTGCTGGCAAAACGCTTTTTCTTCCGCCACCGTACCCAGCGTAATAGTGAAAGCCCACATCGCCCAGAAGCACCTTTACGTCGGCTTCAGCGAAGACTCGGTTGAGATAAATTTTGTTTCCACTTTTAGTATTGCCCACATGAACTAGGTCGTGGGCTTTGCAGTCATGACTAACGGTTTTAACGCGTTTTAGGGCTTCCTCGCCCAGAAGCGCTCGGGCTTCCTCGTCCTTAACTGCCCTATGGGTTCCGCACCCAAAAATAACCGTAACGTTCTCGTCGCTGACGCCTGCCGCGTTTAATTCGGCAAGCACGGGCAGCAGCATGATTTCGCTGGGGGCTTTGCGTGTGGCGTCGTCAACGACTATGGCAACTTTGCTCTCTGGCTTGGCAATTTCGCACAGGCGCTTGGTGCCTATTGGTTCTTGTAGGGCTCGTTCGATTTCGGCTTTTGGGTCTGCTGCGCCGGGTTTTTCGGCTGGCTGGATTGAGCCTAGAAGGTTTCGGGCTGGGACTCGGACGCAGACGTCGGTTTTTCCGTAGGGAAGCCAAACATCAACCATGACTAATCACTTATTGGTTTAGTACAATGTCACGTGGTAAGAACTATTAAGCCTTATCAAAAATGCATGAAAAAGTTTAGCCGTAACAAATAGTTAAGAGAAAAAGGGGGAGGAAGGATTGTTATTTTACTGTCATGTTGGCGCAAAAATGGCTGTTATTATTCCGGGTTGCGTTAGGTATATGGGCGTTGGATTGTTGGTTGTGCTTCCGCCAATGTTGTCGACATATTGCTGAAAAACATAGTGTGCGGTGTCATCGACTGTAACGT
>CAYMLF010000141.1:0-6021 GCA_964391275.1 uncultured Candidatus Bathyarchaeia archaeon | reverse complement strand
ACCTCGCCAGTTAATTCTGAGCCAAGATGAAACAAAGACCATATCGACCCGCTGCTGTAGAATTGACCTAAATCCCGTACGGCTATTCTATAGTCAGCTGGAAACGAATTAATCAAAAGGATTAGTTGGTAGATAAAAAATGCTAATGCAACGGGTAAAATGAAGGGTGCCTTGGCTTTAAGCAGTCTGCTCAATATCCACAACATGGACTTACGCTAATGTTTAACTTTTTGCTTTTAAAGTTTAACCAAGTTTACATCTGGAACTTTGCGAAGTAGATTGTATCGCCTTCTTTAAATGAACGGAGAAGCTCACAGTGGCGTAAAATAGCAAATTGTTTTTCAAACTCTTGGGATGATAAGTTCATCTTGCTGAGTAGTTCTTCTTTGCTGATTTTTCCTCGCTCGGCAACCGTATTATAGATTTGTTTTTGGAGTTCTGTTAAGCCTTCTGTTCCAGTTTGCCCTAGCTGCTTGCGTATCGTTAAGGTTGAGGATACGGCGGTTGGGTCACAAACTTTAGGGGGATTCATTAAGTCAAAGCAGCAGTCTTCACATACTGTTTTGCCTTGGTAAGTGTTTACTTGTTTCTCTTCAAGTTCTGCGCCACAAGACTCACATTTAACCATTCTTTTCACCAAAAAATAATTAGCGTAAACGGATTAATTTTTATTTCCATTTTTCGTGAATTACAGAAGCGTTAGAAAGAAGCAAGTATTGCTTTCGGAGTTTTGCGTAAAGGCTTAAACTTTCATTTACCATTACCCTTTTGGTAAGGAAGCAATCAATGAGCGGCAGACAAAAGTTTGAAAACGACATTTTAACGTTAATGTCAAAGCTTACAGTTGAGGCAAACGAGCCAGAAGAGAAACAGCTTAACCGCCTCAAAGACTGGCTGCTTAAACTGCATAAAGAAAACGTTGTAAAAATAAACCATTCCGTCATGGAGCTTGTCTGCGCCAAGTACCTGGTTCAAAGGGAATATCAAGTGCAACTTGAATATCCGTTAAATGAGATTTTAACCTGTGACCTGTTTGCCGTCAAAGGCTTAGGCAACCTAATTATCGAGATAGAGACCGGTTTTATTCCGCCTGAAAACGCTTTGGCACCTTTAACTTACACCTCAGCCCGTTTAGCAAGCAAAATAATTAGGTACAGCAGCTTTGCTGGAAAGTTTGCATTGGGTGTTCCGCCACATTACATTTTGCCTTTTCCCCCTGTCCTCGCTAAACCGCCTCGAAACCGAACGGATCAAGAGATCCTTAGAATCAAGAAACTCGTCGACTGCTACTATCAAAAGCCGCCTGTTACGATGGAAGAAATCCGTAACGCCCGCATACAGGAAATATACATTATTGATGTTGACCGCTTAAAAATTCAAGAGATCGATCCAGAAGCGTACCTTAAGAGGGCAATGCAGAAAGGCGTCAACTTTGAATATATGCCACCAGATACACAGGAGCAATAGAGCGGATGGCGTTTTACGTTTACATACTGCAGTGTTGTGACGGGAGCTTCTATACTGGATACACAAAAGACCTTGATGCCAGAACTAGACAGCATCAGAATGGTAAAGGAGCAAGATACACTAAAGCTCACAAGCCACAAAGATTAGCCTACACTGAACTGCATGATTCCCGTGGTCAAGCCATGAAACGTGAACGGGAAATTAAGAAATTAAGCCATCAACAGAAACAAGACCTTATTAACTTACAAAACAAAAAATAGTAAACTAGAAAATTTCATTAAGACTATCGGTTATAACATTTTTTGGGAAAATTTATGTCAAAGAAAAAGACTTCTTGGCAAGAAAAGCTGCAGGATAACAAAGGGTGCCCAAAGGTTGTTGTAATCAACGATAAAATGAGTAAACGCTGGGGAACCGGAACCGTAGTCATCCCAGCGCCTATCGAAGTTGACCAATACATGCGCATGGTACCTAAAGGCAAACTAACCACTATCAACGACATCCGCCAAGCCCTCGCCCTTAAACATGAAACGTCAATCGGCTGTCCCATAACCACTGGCATCTTTGCTTGGATTGCCGCCAACGCTGCTGAAGAGCAGAGGCAGCAGGGCAAAGCCGAAACTACGCCGTATTGGCGTACGCTGAAAACAGGCGGAATTATAAACGAGAAATACCCCGGTGGACTGGAAGGGCAAAAGGCGCTTTTAGAAGCTGAAGGCCACAGCATCGTTAAGAAAGGCAAAAACTACGCTGTTAAAGATTACCTGCAAGCCTTGGCACCATTAAACCAGCAAAGTCAACGTTAGAGCTGTAACCAGCGGAATAAGCACGTTATCGTTTATTGGCAACGGCAGGTACTCAACAATCATTGCCACGGCGGCGCCCACAGCTGCTATCCAAGGCGCCACGAACAAGGAACCAGCTAAAAACGCGAAGACAAACCCGGCAAGCGAACCCTCCAACGTTTTTCCCTTATTAAAAGGTAATCGTTTACCGATTAAGCCTCCAAAAATTGAAGCTGCACTGTCGCCTAACGCAAAAATGGCTATTGCAGCGCCGCTTACGGGGTGAGGAAAAACCAGCAAAGTCAACAGTATCCCCAGCGCAAAATATAGGGGTGCCGCTGCGAAGCCGTAAAGCTCTGATTGTGAAGCGGCATGGCGAGTGATGGCTGAAATAAGCGGCAGGTTGCGTCCTTCTAAACGTAGAATTTCAGATACGATGTAGAGGGCTGATATTATGATTATGAAGCTGGCTACTGCTGGCACGCCGATTAAGCCTGCGATGACGGGCATGAAGAAGCCTGAAGCGTGAATGTCTTCGCGGACAAAATCGCTTCTGGAAGGAAAAGAACGCTTAAGCGGTTTGCCGTCAAGAATAGGCAGGATCCCTGAAAGTTTCCCTATCACAACATGGTCTGATTTTACTCGTATAATGAAGTCGGGGACGTAACCGATTTTCAGGGTTTGGGGCGTGAATAGGCAGCGGTTGTTGCGGTCGTCAGCAACTATGATGCAGTCGTTTAGGGTTAAGCCTTCAATTGCCAAGATTTCCTTGAGTATCTTCATTTTTCCGTTGGCTCCAATTGCGTCGCCGCTGATTTCCCCTGTTAACTCGTCTTGCTCGTTTAAGCCAACTTCAATGCCATAGGCGTATTCGGCGCCAACGCAATCTGCAAGACGTTTAACTATAACTGTGGGTAAGCCTGAACTGATTAATGCCACCTTGCACTTTCTTTGCTTAATTTGGTTGAATAGGTTTTGAAGATGCGTGTTTGCAGGGATTTTGTCGAAAATGTGGATCATTGCATCTATTTTTAGTCCTTTGAACTTTTGGAAAATGCGTTTTAGCACTGATTCTAAAGAGAGGGCGCCGATTTCGTATAGGAACCCGTACCAGAGGATTGGTATGAGTCTTGCTAGGCCAAGCTTTCGTCCGGTTTGAAAGAAGAATCGGTTCTTGGGAATAAGCACTCCTTCAACGTCGAAAACGATAAGCCGAACCTTTTCCTCACTAGACATGCCCATTCCCGTTTAACTTTGTGTTTGAAGGTTAAAAAGAATTTCAGTTAACCACTAAGAGCATAAGGGCTGTTTAGCTACAAATATGTTGCTTGCTCTCCAGCTCCAATGGGCAGCCTCCGCCGCATTCCTGCAGTGTTGCGCACTCCTTACATTTGGGCTCCACGTATTCACGGTTTCTCAGCTTCTCAGCAAGCGGCTTGCTCCAGATTTTTTCCCATGGCTCGCTTAAAATGTTGCCGAGGCTTTCAAAGTAGCTTTGGCACGGGTAAACGTCGCCGTTGGGGCCGACGCAGGCGTTAATCATGGCGGCTGTGCACGATTTGATGCCTAAGCCAAGCTGGACAGGATTAAGCTGGCAGTACTGTGTAGGAGTGTACCAGAGGAATTTTAAGCCTATTTCTTGCGCTTTCTCGTTGATTTCTGGCAAAAGCTCTTTCAGCGTTTCGGTGGTTAATGCGAATTCTTGGCTGACTTGGTTGGCTTTGCCTGAGTAAATGAGGCTGTTGCAGCCAAACGCGTTCACGCCCAAGCTTTTGATGAAATCAATTGTTGCCAAAAAGTGGTCTGCGTTTTGTTTGCTTAAGGTAGTGTTTGTGGACACGTAGATTTCTGATTTAGCAGCGTTGCGGATGCCCTCTACGGTTTCAACCCAACTGCCTACGGCGCTGGTCATGGCGTCATGCACCTCTGGCTTATGCGATTCCAACGTGACTTGTACAAAATCTAAGCCAGATTTTTCCAGCAATTCAACATATGCTGGGTCTTTGAGTTTTCTGCCGTTAGTGATTAAGCCTGTAACTATGCCTTTTTGTTGAGCATAGCGTAGCAGTTCAGGCAGGTCCTCTCGCAAGGTTGGTTCGCCTCCAGTGAATGTTAAAATGAATACGCCCACGTCGCTGAGTTTGTCAATGACTTGTCTCCACTGCTCAGTTGGTAACTCGGGTGTTTCGTGTGGTCCTCCAGCGTAGCAGTGGATGCAGTTGTTTTGGCAGCGGAAAGTTAACGCTAAATCCATGCGCAACGGCGCTGAATACTTGTAGCTGAAAGGTTCTTCTTTTTCAATTTCAAGGTAAGTTATGGGGTCGATTTTCTCTGTTTGCGCCAACGTGCTAATTGTGTTTACGATTTTTTCGTAATCTGCTTTTGCGGTTTCAGCATTTACCTTGTACATGTGGCGGACTTTGGCTATAACATCGTTTTCGTGTAATCCCTGCATGAAATAGTAAGCATACGCTGACGCGGTTTCGTTAAGATGAAGCACAGTGTTGGCGTTAACCACTAGTATGCTTTTGCCATCTTTTTCAACGCGCAGTTGCAGGGACATTCCAGCGTACCTGTCAGTTCCACGGTAGGCATATCGTCCGTGGGGAATTTTAGATTTTTTGAAAAAGCTCATTTAACGGGCACCTCCACCTGCACAAGCACAAGCGCATGAAACACAAGCGCAAGCGCAGGCACACGCGTGACATGCACAAACGCAATCCGCGCCTTTACGTGCGGGTTGATGGGAAGCTTTTGGCGGTGGAGGAACGATTGAGGCAGCGAATTTTTCAAGGTTCTTTACTATGTTGCTTGAGGTGTTTTCTACTGCGGTTGCGATGTTGTTGGCGAATTCTGCTCCTGGAATAGCTGGTGCTGGACCTGATTGTGCAGGCGCGTTAATGTTGGGTCGGTATGTTGGGCGGGGATGATAAATGGTGTAGCCGTACCACCACCAGAACCACAACGGGTTAGGTTGGAATGTGCGGTCGCGGAAAACGACTTCTGTGCGTGTTTTCTGGTTAGGGTCAAGCATGAGCCAAAGCAGTTGTTCATTATAAGCGTTTGAGGTTAATTCGGGTGTGCCAGCTTTCTCAACCTGCGTCCAAGCTTGGGCGACAATTTTGCGGTAGTAATCTATGGTGTCTTTTCGGCTGTACCCACGCAGCTTCTCTTCTACAGTGTCTCGTAAAAAGCTTACTGTGTGGGCAAGTTTTTCCTCGTTAAGTGTACCGTCAGCCTGAATTGCCTGTAGAAAATCTATTTCATAGTAGCGAAGAGGGTTTTCTTTGCTACCCGTTTTGTTTTCGTAAGGCTGCAGGATTTTGAGTTTTAGTGAGGGTTTGGTTGCTTCAGCCCATACCGCACGTTTCTGCAGTAGACTGTAGAGTATTGCGGTGACGATTTGTGTGGGTTTTAAGTCTAGCAGGTAGGAGGCTTCAACGGCGGTTAAACCGCGTTTTATGCCTAGTGACTCCATGCTAACTTTAGGCGAGGCATAGTTGCTTTTGCTGGCAACACGAACAACCAAGACAATTATGATAATTGCGATTATAGGCAAGATAATCAAGGCGGCAAGTGTTTCTAAACCGATTCCGCCAATTCCGTCTGAAGGCTGAGTGAGAGTGTAGTCCGGTAGATATTGTGCTGGAAAAGAAACACCGATAGGGTAAACTTGGTTTGCTTGCAGAACTGGGATTTCCCAGAAAAGCGCTGTTTTTCCCTCTACGGTTGAACTGCTGTTCCAGAACTTGTCAGGCAACGTTTTAAC
>CAYMLF010000140.1:0-6026 GCA_964391275.1 uncultured Candidatus Bathyarchaeia archaeon | reverse complement strand
CACTTGCTAGTTTAATCTATATATAGAGGAGGGGATAGGTCGGCAGAGCAGTAGCTTAAGAAGCTGGGCTTCCTTTTTTTGCCCGTCTGTACTTATTGCCAAGATGTGGTGTTTTAGACGTAGCTTTTTATTATGCAAGAAACTATACAAGGGCAAAACAAAAACTAGCAAATCAGGTGAAATTAGGATGACTAATGTTGTTGTTTCGCTTTCAGGCGGAAAAGACTCGGTTTATGCACTCTACACGGCGCTCAAAGAAGGCTTAAACGTTACCCACCTTATGTTTATCCAGACAGGCGGCAAAGCCCACCTTGAAAACAAAAAAATGGTAAAATTAATTAGTGAAGCCGTTGGCATTCCTGCTCTTGTGGTGGGTGGAAAGCCCAGTGATATACAAAAATCGCTGAAAAAGATTGGTGCTGACTTGCTGGTTTCTGGTGTAACAACAACTCCTGAGCATTTGGACTACTACAAGGGAATCATTGAGCCGATTGGTGTTAAACAGTATGCGCCGCTGTTTGGTAAAAACCCGCTTGAAGGGCTTGCGGAGATGCTGCAACTTGGCTTCCATAACCTGATAATTGAGATTGACACTTCGTTGGGGGCAAACAAGGATTGGTTGGGCAAAGAAATCGACCAAAGCATCCTTGACGAAATCCACCTTCGTGTCAAAGAGAAAAAAATTAATCCCATCGGTGAATGGGGAGAATACCATACTTTAGTTGTTAATAGTCCAATCTACAAAAAGCAAATTCATGTAGAGAAGACGAAGATTGAGTGGAAGGGAACCAAAGGCTACTATATCATAAAGCAAGCAAGCTTGCAACCGAAAGGTTAGTTCTTTTGAGGCAGGATACGTTGTTGAAGTCTTGTAATGAATATTAATAATCCATAAACTATTTCTACTTCAAAAATAACCGTTCTAACAGTGTCAAAATTGGTAAATATCCTAGTAGTAGACGATTCCGAGTACATTAGAGATTTACTCACAAAAGTCTTACTTAGTGCAGGCCATAACGTAATTGGAGAAGCAGCCAACGCAGAAGAAGCAATCCAAAAGTACCAAACGTTACACCCAGAAATGGTATTACTAGACATTGTGCTCAAGCAAACAGATGTTGCCCAAACAGGGTTAGATGCCCTAAAAGGGATTCTGCAATTTGACCCTCAAGCCAAAATAGTTATGGTCAGCGCCTTAAACCAACAAGCCGTAATAAACAAGTCATTTCAGCTTGGTGCCAAAGGATTCATAGCCAAGCCTTTCCAGCCTGAACAATTACTAGAAACTGTAATAACCTGATAGAACATCAAAACAGTTGCTTAGCTAAGAGTCACTTTTTATTCACTTTACTTCTGGAAAGCAAAATTTCAATTGCCTTTTTGGGATTACGAATTGCCCGTAAAACCCGTTCAGACGTAACTGTGGGATTAACCAGATTAGCTTCCGCAGCCAAACAGCGTAAATCATCCGCTGTAAATTCTGGGGTTTCAATAAGCGGCTGCACCGCCGACAGTGCGTCGTCGCTGAATTTGTTTGTTAAGTAACCGCCTTCTTTGGCTTGACGATACAGTTCCGTGCCATACAAGGGTGTAGCGTAGCTAAAGTAAAAGTACTCAGCGCCCAACTGGCGTAGTTTATATGCAAACTTTATGGTTTCTTTCATGTCCTCTTTGTTTTCGCCAATCATGCCAAGGATAAAGAAGCAGCCAACCTTGATTCCAACCTTATGCGCTGCGCTAACTGCTTCTTCAACACGTTTGAGGCTCTGTTTTTTCTTAATAACGTCGTCCACAATACGTTGGACACCTGATTCGGGTGCTATCAAGATTTTTTGGCAGCCTGCCTCGCGCATCTTTGCTAGCAGCTCCGCATCCAGAGCATCAGCGCGGACACCGTTAGGTGTGCACCAATCGACGTGTAAGCGTTTCTTAATCAGCATATCGCAGATTTTCATTAGCCTTTCGCGGTTAAACGCTATGTTGTCATCTAAAAAGTCAATCTGATGAATCCCATACGTTTTAACTATCTGCTCGATTTCTGCGACCACGTTCTCGGCACTTCTAGCACGCCACTTTCGTCCCATTACAATATGGTTTGAGCAGAATATGCAGCCGTAAGGGCAACCCCGAGTGGTGAGCATGCGTATGGAGGGTTTTTTGAGGTTACCGCTGATTGGAATTTTTTTGGCTGCTTCAAAAAACTGCTTCATCGGCAATAAATGTCGTGCTGGAAAAGGCAGAGAATCCAAGTCATCGATGAACGGTCTTGGCGGAGTGATTACTACTTTATTATTTTCTAGGAAGCCTAAGCCTTTAACTTTTTTCAAATCTTCAACTGTGCCTTTTTCGAGCGTGTCGGCAAGCTCAAGTGTGGTTAGTTCCTGCTCGCCAATCACTACAAAGTCTATGTTAGGCTCCTTTAGGCACTCGTTTGGTCTTGAAGAAGGATGCAGCCCGATTAGTGCAATCTTGATGGCTTTGTCAACACTTTTTATTGTTTCAGCAACAGCGAATGCTGCAGTTGACCAGCCCGAATAGGGAACCGTGATAACTACCAGTTTAGGCTTAAACGCCTTAATTCTGTCAACGATTTCTGTGTTCGGCAAACCCTGTCTATATTTGCCCCCGTCAAGCTCTTCCAGCAAATTCCAGCCTTCATTGGGCACATCAATAACTAAAACCTCATGCTTCTTCTCCAGAACCGCTGCCACATACGCGAGGTCCATTGGTTGGTAAACGCTTGGTTTCCCCCATGCTTTAGGCTGAATTCTTGGCGGGTTAATCAGGCAAACACGCATCAGTAGGCATCTCTAACGCGAATAAGAACGTTTGAGTCTGAAAAACTTTTGCTCAAAAGTCTCCAAATACAAAGCTTCAGTGAAGGGAGCAGTTTGTTAAACATGGGATTTTACGCGCCAAACTGTATGGTTAATGGCTACACGTGCCATTACGCGACTGTAAAAGTTGCGTCTAAACATATGCCGCAGAGCATATTTTGGCGAGTAAAAACTGTCGTAAAACTGTTTTCGGAGCCTTAACGCTTCTTCATCTGACAGCAACGGGTTCTCAAATACCGGCGTTGTTGTGTCGTAACGGCTCCAGTCTGGAGACATCTTGTATCCTAACCGTTCAACCTCTTTACGCAGTTCAGTTCCGGGATAAGGCGTTGCAATACACAAGTAAACATCATCTGGTTCAGCACGTCTAAGAAAATCAAAAGTTTCCTTACGCATCTCTGCAGTCTCGCCGGGATAGCCGATAATTATCGATATGGCAACGAATAAGCCTGCTTTCTTTGCCATTTTTATCGCTGCCTCATTCTGCTCTACAGTAGTGCGTTTATTTACAGCGTTTAAGACAGTTTGGCAGCCTGATTCAGCGCCAAAAAACACTTGCTGGCAGTTGGTGGCTTTCATCTTTTCAAGCATTTCTTCGCTGATTTGGTCAACGCGGGTTTGGCAGTCCCATGGAATGTTGATTTTTCGAATCTTTATTTCATCGCAAATGTCAAAGAGGCGTTTCTTATCCAGCGTTAAAGTGTCGTCATAGAAAGTGAAAGAGTCAGCGTTGTATTCACGTTTAAGTAGTTCAAGTTCATGGCCGATGTTTTTGGGGCTTCGAGCACGATACTGCTTGCCCAAAATGCGCGATGTAGTGCAGAAGTTGCATTGAAATGGGCAGCCTCGACTGGTGATTACTGGAAAGAACAGTTTACCAAAAAGACGGTACTTATCAAGTGGGAAATGCTTGTAGGCTGGAAAGGGCAAGTCGTCAAGGTTTTGAATGTAGGGGCGGTCTGGATTTTGAACAATTTGCCCTTGATGACGATAAGTTATTCCGTCTGCAGAGTTCAAGCCAACATGATTAATAATTCTGTGCGTTAGCTCAACAAGCGTTAGTTCGCCTTCGCCGCGAACAACCACATCCACTGAGGGTTCACTGCCAAGAATTTCTCTATCCATAAAAGTGGCGTGTGGACCACCCAAGACGACAGTTGCGTCTGGACAGGCTTGTTTGGCTCCTCTTGCCGCCATCATGGTTGAAAGCACCATCGGGGTCATAGAGCTTATGCCGACAACGTTTGGGTTAAACTCTGCCAGTTTCTGCTTAAGTTGTTCTTGGCCAATATCAGAAGCTAAGCAGTCTAAAACTAAAACTTCGTTGCCTTTTTGCTCAAGTACAGCAGCAAGGTAAGCCAAGCCGATTGGCAAGTAGGGATGGTGGTGATATGCGCCTTTAATGGCGGGCGGATTAACCAAAGCTACTTTTGCTGTTGTACCCATCAAGTTACACCAAAGTTAATGAAAATAGAAAAAAATGATTAAACGGCTGCTTTGATTTTTCTTCGAAGATGCGCCAGCGCTGTCCGCGTTGCTGACTTGCCGTAGACTCCGCCTTTGCGCCACATCTTGTAAATGTAGCTTGGACGAATATAGAAGCTCTGGAACGCTTTTTCACGCATCTCTTTTAGTAGATCTGAGCTTATGTATGGCGTTTCAAAGATTGGCGTTGCAGTGTCATAACGGTTAAAGTCAGTGATTTTCAGCCAGCCCTTCTCCGTAACGAGTTCATGCATCGGCGTTCCCGGGTAAGGCGTGGCAATGTAGTAGCCGACGTCGTCAGGGTTTAGTTCCTCAATGAACTTGGTTGTTTCACGCAGTGTTTCAGGTGTTTCCTCTGGGAAGCCCAACACTACGCTTGCAACAGTCATTAAACCCACTTCTTGAGCAATCTTGAATGACTTCCTGATGGTTTCAAGCTTGTAGCCTTTGCCCATGGCGTCAATAACCATTTGTGAACCAGCTTCTACGCCAAACCAAACTGCGATGCAACCTGCATCCTTCATCATTTGGAGCAGTTCACGGGTGACCATGTCAACTCGGGTTTCGCAGTCCCACTTAATCTTTAAGCCGCGGTTCTTGATTTCAGCGCAGATTTCCCTTACACGTTCTTGGCTAACTGAAAATGCGTCATCATAGAAAGTGAACTGTTGAGCACCAAAATCTTTCACCAAATGCTCAAGCTCGTCAACCACGTTCTTGGCGCTTCGCATTCGGTAGCCTCTGCCAAACATTCGCACTGCAGAGCAGAAGTTGCACCAGAAAGTGCAGCCGCGGCTTGTGTAGACTGGGAAGATGACTATGCCGAACTTGTTTAAGTGCTCCAGCGGGAAAAGATGGTGAGCTGGAAAGGGCAGTGCGTCAAGGTCTTGAATGTAGGGTCGGTCTGGGTTTTTGACGATTTGGTCTCCGTTTCGGCAAGTGGTGCCTATCACATCGTAGTAGGGTTTGCCCGCTTCAATTCGCTGCATAAGCTCGACAATTGTAAGTTCGCCTTCTTTCCTTACGATAATGTCTAGCTGCGGGTAATCTTTTAGGGCGTTTTCATCCCAAAATGAAACGTGTGGGCCGCCAATCATGGTTACGACTTTTGGGTTTTCTTCCTTGGCGATTTTAGCGATTTGGCACGCTGACTTGTAGGTTAATGTTGTTGATGTCATTCCTACGACATCTGGATTACGCTTTTTCAGTTCCTCTCTAAACTGGTCATAAGTGAATCTGAGTGCTTGGCAATCAATAACGTCAACTGGGTAGCCAGCTTTCTCAAGTACAGCAGCCAAATAACCGATTCCCAACGGTATAAACGGTGGATGCTGATGTGCGCCTTCTGGGTAAGGTGGGTTAACAAGTGTTACATGAGGCTTCATTTTTGTCCCCTATCTCTGTATTTCGCTTGATAGATGAGATAATTTAACTAATATAGGTTTTTGATTATAGCGTTTTTTGAGAAAAAATCCTGGAAGAGCTAAATTTTAAACGTACACCAGTTTAGTGTACATAAAGGTTAGCTGTGGCTAATACAGACGTTCACTTCAATATTCAAGCTTTGTAAAGAAGAAAAAACTTAGTTTTAATCTGTAAAGAGAAAGCAGTAGTAATCAACGCATTTTTCTTCATGACTGACGCTTTAAACAGGGCTTTTTAAATGTTATAGCATAACGCCTACTAAAATGCAATATAAGCTTG
>CAYMLF010000139.1:0-6042 GCA_964391275.1 uncultured Candidatus Bathyarchaeia archaeon | reverse complement strand
GCGATGTTAACAATCGAGGGGATAAAACGTTTATGGGGGTGAAGGCGTCAAGGGGTTGCTTTCTTTTTCTCTTCGATACTTTTCCATATACTTACCCATTAAGTAACTTCCAAGCATTACACAAAAAAGTGAAACAAAAATCACCCCAAAGAAAATATTAGAATCTGCCAAAGTCACCTGTCCAGTAACAAATTTTACAATACTAGCTTGAGCCAAAAGAACAAAAACCGAAAGAAACCCCAAAAACACAACTACTAAACCTGCAATAACACTTCCCAAATTGCTACCATAATTGCGGCTCCTCATTTAAAACCCCAGAATTCATTTGTTAATTCTAAATATTTGAGCTTTTAGTTTTGCGCTGTTTTAGCTAGTTTGATGTACCTGAGAAGTAATGAATTACTCTTTGTTTGCTTGCGTGTTTTTGCTGGGATGGGTTTGGATGAGTTTCAGGCATTCAAGCGAAATTTAAAATCAAATGAAACCCACGTGTCTTAATGGAGGATGTTTGTTTGGCAGTTGAAACTCTCAAATGCGAAGCCAAATCTGCCAGATTAAAAATAACTGTTCCTGACGACGCGTCAATCGAGCAGTGTAAAAGCTTAACCTTGGAAATTCTCCTCTACCCCGGGCACTGGATAGCAAAAGAGGAAGATAACACCTACTCGATTGAAGACGAGTCAGGCAACAAAATCAGAAACGTCGATGTCGAAACCGTGGTTGACTGCAACTTCAAGCCAGACCAGACTCACATGAGCTTGGAATACATTAGGCTTGAAGGAATGCCCAGCAAAATCGCCATCAGCGAGATTCTTTTGAGCAAGCCGTCAACTGGAGAAACAGCAAAAATCATCCTATAGCGTTGAGAGCAGCTCTGTGGGGGCGTCATCACCGCTCTCGCCAAAAGTTGGTGGTGGATGAAATCTACTTAGCATTTCCTTTTAAAACCTAGTAAAAAGCGAGCGAACTTACAGGATTCAAGCAAGCACTTATTTTTCTTCTCTAAACTTTGCCGCCCGATTAGCAATCAAAGTTGCCACCGCGCCAGCCGCAACGCCAGCGTCAATGTTAACCACGGCAGAACCCAACGAGCAGGATTGCAGCATAGCCATAAGCGCGCTTACGCCTTTCGCGCCAAAGCCGTAACTGTTCGATGTGGGAACCGCAATCACTGGCACGTTAACCATGCCTGCAACCACAGAGCAAAGTGCGCCTTCCCTGCCAGCAACCACAACTATAACGTCAACATCTTTCATAACTAAATCCTTCAGCGGTGCCAGCAACCTATGAATTCCCGCTACGCCCAAATCGTATGAGGCATAAACTTGACAACCCATTTCCTCGGCAATGACTTTTGCTTCTTCAGCCACAGGAATATCTGAAGTGCCAGCCGTTAACAATCCAATGCGACCACCAGTACTTTTAACTTCAAAAGCCTTTTTCTTCAAAATGAACATCCGCGCTTTCTCGTTAACCTCGCAAACCGTATCGCTGGGCAACTTGGCTTTGAGGGCTTTCATTTGCTCTTGGCTGCATCGGCTGACTATTACACGACCGTTCTCGCTGAGCATTTTAAGCGTAATCTCAACCACCTCGTTGATGGATTTGTTTTCTGCCAAAATAATCTCTGGTATTCCTTTACGGTGCTCACGGCTAGTATCAATTTTTGCCATGCCCTCAACTTCTGCAATCGCCTGCAAACGCAGCAACCTTTCTGCTTCCTCAACCGTCAACTCGGATTTAGCGGTTTTCTCTAAAATTTCCTTTAGCGTGAACATGCCCTTTTCGCCTAATGGCTCAAGAACCACAAGCAATATATCGTTTTGCTTTTTAGGTAATACTGAGCGGTTGAAAATGGTGACTAAATTTTCCAGCATAGCAGTTGTTGACTGCCAAATCGCAGGCGTCGCAGGGGATATGTTTTTAGGTGCACTGCTTGACCTTGGAGCAAACGCAGAAAAAGTGAAGGCAGCCATAAAAAGCCTTGAAAACGCCGATTACGGCTACTCCACAGTTGCCGTGGATATCCAAAAAGTTATGCGTAAGGGTTTTAGAGCCACAAAAGTTGATGTAACCGCTCAAGGAAAAAACCGCAAAGACGGCAAACAACTCATCCAAATAGTCGAGCAAACAGCAGAAAACCTCAAGCTGACGCCCAAAGCAAAACAGTACGCTTCAAACGTTATCCACACACTAGTTGAAGCCGAAGCGCACCTGCACGGGAACCACCTGCACAACGCGCACCTGCATGAAGTAGGCTTAGTGGATACTGCCGCTGAAATTATTGGTTCAGCAGTTGCCATGGAAGACCTCGGCTTGTTTGACGCTAAAATCGTGGCAACTCCCGTGAGCGTCGGCGGAGGCTTATTTGAATTCTCACACGGAACCGTGTCAAGTCCAGCTCCAGCAACATTAGCGATTTTTCAATCAAAAAACTTCCCCATCAAAGGTGGACCAGTTGAGTCGGAACTGGCTACCCCGACTGGAGCGGCATTGATAGTCAATTTGGCTTCTGAAGTGAGCAAGTTTTATCCTGAAATGATGCCGCTAAAAGTTGGTTACGGCGCGGGCAACAAAGATTTTCCCCAAATCGCTAATGTCTTAAGAATCACCTTGGGAAAGCCCTTAGAAAACGCAGCCTGCAAAGACCAAATTGCCGTGATTGAAACAAACGTTGACGATGTCACAGGCGAAATAGTCGGGTACACCATTGATAAGCTTCTTTTCGAAGGCGCCAAAGACGTAAGCATAATCCCAATGCACACAAAAAAGAACAGGCCAGGACAAATAATCAAGGTTATCGCTGACCAAAAAGACGCCCAGCACCTTGCAGACGTGCTCATTGCTGAAACAGGCACGCTTGGCGTACGAGTGCATTTTTGCGAAAGACATATTTTAATCCGTGAAGTCTTCCCCATTGACTTAATGATTGGAGACACTAAAGAGCCAATAAAAATTAAAGTTTCCAAAAACCCTGAAGGCAAAGTCGTCAACATCAAACCCGAATATGAAGACCTGAAACGGCTGGCGGAAAAAACAGGCAAACCCCTCAGGGAACTCTCAGAGCTTGCAACTGCTAAGGCGCGAGAAACGCTTGATTTGTGATTTTTATGGCAGAGTTAGAAGGTAAACTTGAAAACCTCAAGGGTTTCATTGCTGAAAAGGGAAAAGACGGCTTGGTTATTGCTTTCTCAGGAGGCGTTGACAGCGCAACCTTAGCCGCCGTAAGCCACGAGGTTTTAGGCGAGAAAGCAGTAGCGGTTATTGCGCAGTCGCCAACTTACACCTCTGAAGAGTTAAAAGACGCGAAAGCAGTCGCCAAAGAAATCGGAATAAAGCTTTATGTGATAGAAACAGATGAGTTGTCAAACCCAGATTTTAGCCGCAACCCTGAAAACCGATGCTACTACTGCAAAAAAGAGCTACTGGCAAGCCTAAAAAGCTTCGCGGATAAACTGGGGTTTAAAGCGGTTTTTGAAGGCACAAACTTTTCCGACTTAAACGACCACAGACCAGGCTTCAAAGCGGTTCAGGAAGCAAATGGCGTGTACAGCCCATGGATGACCTGCAAATTCAGCAAACAAGAGATTCGAAAGGTTGCCAAGTCGCTGGGGCTTAGCGTTTCTGACAAACCCGCATTAGCATGTTTAGCGTCGAGGATACCGTTTAACGAGAAAATCACAGCTGAAAAATTACGCCGCGTCGAGAGGGCAGAGCAAACGATGAAGCGGCTTTTGGGAGTTAAGCAAATCCGTGTAAGAGACCACAATGGCTTAGCAAGAATTGAACTCTCAAAAGATGAAAGGGCACTCTTCTGCAGCGTTGAGGCATTTGACAAGGTCGCTGAGGAACTGAAAAAATTGGGCTTCAAATACGTAACACTTGACCTGGAAGGTTACAAGTCTGGAAGCATGCTGAAAACACTCAACACGACTTAATGTATTAACCAAACACTCTAAATTGACCGCCGCATTGGCTGCAATTGTAAACTGCAATCGTAAAGTAGATGTTTTGAAGTTTCCGCTCTGGCTTGTTAAGCTTTAATCCGCATGAAGGACAAATAGGCATGCAAGCTGCTCCTTGTTTTTTGGAGCTTATGGATTTGGCAGAATAAAAGGCTGTGTTGTTGCCTAATTGAGACAACAAGTGGTAATATGAATTTCAGCGACATCTATTTTGGTCGATTTAACCAAACCCTAATTTTAAATTAAAACCACCTCAAACTAGATTCGAGGAAAGTTTATGCTGCGAAATGAAGCGACAGAAATCCTAAAAGAAGTACTCGTGAGTTGCAGAGTTCTTGAAGGAAAATCATTAAAACTCATGCCGCCTGACGCTGACAGCGTACTGTCTAAAGGCTGCCAAATCCATATTGAAAAAGTAAGCGACTGCATTACGCAATCTTGCCTAAACAGGATTGCAAGCAAACATAAATTGGCAATCCATGACGACGGAGACTACATTGTGATTTACAAGCCAAGAATGCATTAACACCACCAGATGATTAGCATAGCGTTCATGTAGTTGCTTTGTGTCAGTCACAAATCTATAACTAAGCTGCAACGTTTCTGGATGTAAAGGACGGCTTTTTTATGGTACAAAACTCTTCGAGCAATCACTGTTCAGAAATCCTCTCTAACCTGCCGTTTGAACAGGGTTTCCACTTCTGCTTTGACGGCGGCAAATACACAGGAGTCACAGCCACCAGCCTAAACGAGTTTACTCAAAAACTCCAAAACATTGATTCCACCTCGATTTCTTTTCACTTAAAACGTAAGGATTTCCAGAGATGGATACAGGACAAGTTTTGTGACGAGGAATTACCTAAACAAATTGAAAAGATAAGGGTAGATGACGCTGAGGAGAAGGTACGAAAAGAACTGGTTAACACGATCAACCTTTACATCAGAAAGTACACGGATAAATCCACGCCAGTCTAGCTGATTACGGTCGACTGGTCTGCTTAAAGAGGGATTCCTCAGATAACGCGTTCTCCATCAGCATCTGTACCGCTTGGTTTAGGTTGCCTTTAAAGTAGGGCTTAACTATTTTGCTTGCAAAATCCTTTAGCAGATTAGCTGAGAAATTGTGAAAAGTCAGGTCAACAAGCAAGTCTTCTTGAACGGAAATTTGGTTTTTCATAGTTTGCACAGAACGTCTATTTGAAATATTATAATAAGAACTGAAGGCTCAAACAACCCTACTAGACAGTAGAGAGAGCAGTTAAAGTAGTTTGAATTAGGCAGGCGTAACAACAGGAAACATACTCAAGCATCCAAAGGTAATGATTCTTATTTGTTTTCTTTGATTGGCGTCGGAAGCTGAGGAGGCATGTCTTTGGCAGGTCTTGGGCTTTGCTTGGGTTTCACCCTCTTTTGTGCTCCTTGACTATGAGTAATGTTAAGATGATTATTCAAATTGGCTGACGCTTCAACCTTTGTAGGCACAGATTCTTTCCAGCTGCAAAGAGGACATTTAACAAGCCAACTTCCATCATCCTGCTGCTTAGCCAAAACGCACCATCGCCAATCTACTCATCTTCTCAAACCTGCTCAAGAGCATTTGTGACTACCCACAAACACCAACAAGAATCATCCAAAAATTGCAAAGCCTCAAGCCCAAAATTGTTTATATATTACTGAAAAGTCATTCTAGTTAGAGGTAAATTTTTTGTCTAATTTTTTGTCAGCTCTTCAGATAGCAATCCCAACAGACCCCACATCTCTTTTGTGGCTACTTATCATTTTGCTAATTATCGGCTTAATCGCCATTGTCGTCTTAGGCTTCCTTTTCGCGTTTCCCATCGCTGCCTTAGCGGCAATTCTGGTTTGGTTCCTGACAGGTGGAGACTTGTTTTTAACAGGCTTAACATTCTTGGTTGTAGCGTTAATTTCAGCTGTTATAGGCAGAATCTGGCGGGCAACATCAAGACATACACACACTGATGAACATGTGCATCATGACCACGATTAACATGAACATGTAGACTAAGCTTTCCTTAATTTCTCACTTTTGAAAAAATCGAAAGTTAAAAGAAAGATA
>CAYMLF010000138.1:0-6046 GCA_964391275.1 uncultured Candidatus Bathyarchaeia archaeon | reverse complement strand
CTATCTTGTGCAGTAACCAAGCTTGCGGAGAGTGATGCAGCGGTTAATGCAAGAATAACCGCTAAAATAAAGATGCGTTTTACCATTTTGGTTCCTCAGTAACCTCAAACGTGGTGCCGCAATATGGGCAAGTGGCATATGGCACGCCTGAAACAATCTTAATTTGGTTAGCGTCAACAGAAGCGGAGCAGTGTGGGCATCTTATAGTGGCAGCTTTCATTTGCCCTGAAACCTCTAAACGTTGAATAACCGTTTTCGGCTTACGTGTGGTGTAGTAAATTCCAACAATGATTGCGATGCCAATTATAAACAGCATACCGCTGATAGCTAATCGTGTTGTAGTCGCTGCAACGGTTGATGCAAGCGCAAAAATCACTGCAAAAAAGAACAGTACTGCAACCGCTATGGCTCCAAATATAGCTATTAATTTCACAATGTTTTGGGTATCGCCTCAGGATTTAAACTTAACCCTTGCAAGCAGGGAATAATTTTTGTTTTGAAATAGAATTGATTGGGAACTTGCTTTATATCTAAAATCGTTTTAGAAAATGCATTCTGGAGGAGGCATACTGCATGCGTAAGCGAACGCCAAGTAAAGAGTTCCTTGAAGGTTACGACGAAATATGGCAAAGGGGACCAGTTGTTAAATACACTAATCCTGACGCTTGGTTAAGAAAGCCCACGTCTAAGTCAGAACAAAAAAGCTGAGCAGCCACGTTACTAGCTAGTGCTGCTTGCCTATTTGGTCCTGTTCATCTCTTGCTTTTTCAAGTGGATAGCTGCCACTGTAGCGTTAACATTCTTGTCCTCAACCACAATAATTATTTGTGAAGTGTGGGGCGCAAAAATTCCTCGTTTAATGTTGATTCCCGAGATAGCGCCTATCGCAAGTGACGCGACGCCGGGAGAATCTTTCATGCGGTCGCCAATCAGCGTAACCACGCCAAGCCCGTACTCTATTTTGAGGTTTTCATCAAAGCCTTTTAGGCGTTCTTCGCTTTTTTGCAGAAAATCCGAATCCAGAAATAGGAAGTCACGTACTCTCTCGCCTGTTTCTAAGGTTTCAGCGCCTAAATCCAAAAAGTCGTTTCGCCTCTCCCAAATGCGCAAAGAGTCCTCAAGTGAATGGCTTTTTTCATCGTTCATGGAGAGGATTGCGCAGCCTGCTTTGCCTGTTAAGCATTTTACTACTTCGCCTCCTTGTGTTTCAGCTTGGATAACTGAGAAATCCGAGGGGCAGTCAATTGGAACTACAAGCAGGGGTTGACCGTGTCGTCGTGCCATGGCAATCGCAGGGCTTTGAACAATCTTCATGCCCATCATTGAGGCTTTGTGGGCTTCGTTATAGGTCAGTGCTTTAACATGGGTTGTTTTCTGGCCGCGTACGACTTTAGGGTCAGCGCTTTGAACTGGCACATCTTTGTATAGCAAAGTTTCAGTCGAGTAAATGTTTCGCAGTAGGCAACTGGCGAAGACTGCGGTTAAGTCTGAACCGCCTCTGCCCAAAATTGTTTCTAACCCATCAGCGGTCACGCCTAAAAAGCCGCCTAAACAAACAATTTTGCCCTCTTCCAGCGGCTCAATTAACGTGTGACTCCGCTTTTGGCTCTGGTTATAATTTGGCGTGGCATCCTCAAAGTTGTCGTCAGTAACTATTGGCCAGTTTTCCAGCAGCAAGCTTGTGGCGTCAAGACCTTGGCTTTTTAGGATGTAATGCATGAGGGTTGCCATTGTTAATTCGCCTCCTAACGTCAAGATTTTGGCTTTGATGTTGCCGCTGAAACGTTTATTGATTGAATCAAGCGCGGTTAATGTTTGGGCTTTGTAGTCGGCGATGGCGTCTAAGGCTTGCTTTTGCAGTTTGCCTTTAACGTGGGTTTTAGCCAAGTTAACGTAAATGTCAAAAACGCCGTCGGCTGGTTGCGGTGTAGACTGAGCGTAGGATTCACCGATTCTTATCAGCGCGTCTGTGCAGCCCATCGGCGCGGAAAAAACCGCAATCGGACCTAAATCGTCTTTCTTTTTTAGTTCTTGAACTCGCTTGATTATCTTGGGGATGCCCTTGCCTTCCACGTCAAGGAGGCTTCCGCCAAACTTAGCTACTGAAAGTGTCTTGAAAGCGTATTCCACCTTTGATACGATTAGCGACTTATGCTTTAATAATTTTCTTTAGCTAAATCTCTGAAGAGTCATGGTTGGGCGGGTTTTGGAAAAAGCTTCTTATGACTGAAGCAAACTTTAGTGTCTAAAGAAAGAAAAGGCGGTTTACTTGCAGTTTGAGAAACGGGAAAT
The DNA here is from genome assembly GCA_964391275.1 of uncultured Candidatus Bathyarchaeia archaeon. GTDB lineage: Archaea > Thermoproteota > Bathyarchaeia > Bathyarchaeales > Bathycorpusculaceae > Bathycorpusculum. The sequence continues at coordinate 3,754 of CAYMLF010000138.1, read as the reverse complement.
AGCAGTTTTGGCAGGCATGCTGGGCTTATCCTTCCTCATCAGGATTCTGCTGTTTCCACTGCAAGGATACCAAAATGACATGGCAACCTACAGTTACTGGTTTAACACTGCAGCCCAAAACGGGATTCACACTTTTTACACTGTAGTTTTACGTGATGTTGGCTGGATTGATTATCCACCTTTTAACGTCTATATCTTCTGGGCATTTGGGTCTTTAGCCCACTCTTTATCTCCGTATGGTATTCACTTAATTAATTTAATCAAGTTAGTTCCAAACATTTTCGACACAGGCATAGCTCTACTGATTTATTTTTTCATACGAAAAGAATTTGGCTTAAAAATAGGGCTTATCGCCTCGGCAGTGTATCTTTTCAATCCAGCAGTTATTTTTAACGCTGCAGTTTGGGGTCAATTCGACGCTATCTACACGTTCTTTCTTGTGTTCTCGTTAATGCTTGCATTTAAGTCTAAACCTGAGCTTTCCGCTGTAACTCTCGCTATAGGCATTTTAACTAAACCGCAGGCTATCGCATTATTGCCTTTAATTATCTTTTTAATCTTCAAGAAAAATGGGTTGAAACGGTTGCTTTTTTCTGCAATAGCATTTACTGCAACGGTTTTCTTGGTTATTCTACCTTTTGAATGGACTAACCCTGTTAGTTTTCTCAGCCAAATCTATTTTGGAGCATATGGCAACTATCAGGTTACCTCAGCAAACGCATTCAACCTGTGGGGACTGTTTGGTTTATGGGCGGATGATGCAGGCTGGTTTATTTTGGGCTGGGCGATGTTTGGAGCCTTCACAGCCTTTGTTCTGTACGTTTTAAGCAAGCGTTGGAGCCAATATAGTTGGGTGCTTGCGGTTTTTGCAGCGTTTATGCTGTTTTTTGGGTTTTTTATGCTGCCAACACGGATTCACGAACGGTACCTGTTTCCAGCAATTAGCATGTTGGCGTTGATGTTTCCATTTGTTAAAAAGGCAAGGCAGTTTTATGTAATAATCACTGTGACTTTGCTGGCTAATCTTTCATACATTCTCTACTGGCTAAACTTGGGCAACCCGAATTTATCTGGTGACCCTGTGGTTTTAGTGGTCAGCATTGTTAATTTAATCATGTTTTTATACAGTTTATTGCTAATGTGGGATGAGCTTAAGGGTAAATCAGCCCTTAAAACTGAACCACTGGCAATCAATACAGAGGAAGAGAGAGGAAGCCAAGATGAAACTGAAACTAGACCTTCAAGTTGACAAAAAAGACATACTCATTATGGTTTTGCTGTCGACAATTTTCTTTTCAATCGCAGTTGTAAACTTGGGCTCCATAAACGTGCCCACTAACAGTTGGCAATCAAGCACCACCGCAAACCAGCCAGTCCAGATTGACCTTGGAACCTCAACCTACGTTGAAGAAATTTATTTCCTCATTAAAGACGGCAGCGGGGTCTGCCAAGTTTACACGGGTTCACCGCAAAACTGGGTTTCCAGCGGTTCAATCAGTGCTGGTTACCCGTTTGCGTACTACAATTGGAACCACACAAGCATCAAGGCTGACACAAGGTACATACGCTTGGTCTTTGAGAAAGCAGACCTTGAAGTTATGGAAACAGCGGTTTTAGACGCTGACAACCAGCAAATTCCAATAGCCTCAGTTACTGCTGAAAACTTTACCGACGCAAACCTGAACCGCCTAGTTGACGAGCAAAACCTTGTTGAGCTGCCCAAAACCTACATGACTGAAACAATGTTTGACGAAGTCTACTTCATACGAACAGCCGAGCAATACCTGCATCTGCAGTCGCCCTACGAGTGGACGCATCCGCCGCTGGGAAAAATCCTGCTCGCCGTCGGCATCGCTGCTTTCGGGTTTAACCCGTTTGGCTGGCGAATCACAGGCGTAGTCTTTGCCATGCTGCTTATCCCCCTCATGTATTTGCTGGGCAAGAAGCTGTTTGGCTCATGGATTGGCGGTTTCTCAGCAGCGTTCTTGATGACCTTTGACTTTATGCATTTCGCGATGTCTCGCTTGGGAACCACCGACACGTTTGTCTTGTTTTTCTCAGTCGCATCGCAGTTGTTCTTTTTGGTTTACCTCAGCGGTGTAGTCAAGAACGGGTGGAAAGCCACAAGCGTTTTCCCACTGTTTTTAGCGTTTCTGTTCTTCGCGTTTGGTTTCTCCACTAAATGGCTAGTACTCTACGGGTTTCTGGGGCAAATCGCGATTTTAGCAACCATTCGCCTCTCAGAGGTGGTTAGGGCAAAAACGAAGTTGTCCACGAAGGTTTACGACTTCTTTGATCACCCCTACTCCTACATCGTCGCGTTCGTGTTGATAGCCATTGGCGTTTACTTCTTAACCTACATTCCCGACATGCTTGCGGGCAGAGACTTCCTTGGCGTTGTTGGCTTGCAAGGCGGAATGTACTCTTACCATTCGGGAGCAATCGGTTTAGACCATCCCTACTCGTCGCCGTGGTGGAGCTGGCCCGTAATTGGCAGACCCCTGTGGCTGTACGTTTCAAACCTCTCCGATACGCTTCGCTCGTCAATGACGTCTATGGGTAACCCTGCTGTTTGGTGGGTGGGTTTTGCCGCAATCATCGGCCTCGCTATCATGGTTTTAGGTAAAACTATCTTTGGGCTGCTTCAATATGTCTTCTACAGGTTCAGCAAGCATGCTGTAGTGGATTCTTCACTCAAAAAATACCAGTTGCCCAAGCTTGAGTTGCCCGTTGCCTTCATCGTGGTCTTGTTCTTCTTCCAATGGCTACCCTACGCCTTCATCAGCCGAGGACTCTTCATCTACCACTTCTTCGTAAGCGTGCCGTTTCTGTGTTTAGCCCCCACGTATTTTATTAGCAAGTACTGGAAGCATAACTGGATGAAAATAGCGGCAATAGCATACTTCGCGATTGTGGCAGCGTTGTTTGTGCTGTTTTACCCGGTGATTTCAGGGGTTCCAACAGCGACTTCAACAGTTGAAAGTTTAAGATGGTTTGATTCATGGGTGTTCTAGAAACGCAAAACGAGCAGCAAACGGGGCAGGTGGATGTTTCAGTAGTGTTTCCTGCCCTCAACGAAGCAGGCATCATCGAATCCGCGGTGGAAGCGTTAAGTCAAGCCCTCACCGCATACGGCTGCACGTATGAAATCATTATCGCCGAAGACGGCGCAACAGATGGCACTGATAGGAAAGCGGCGGCGCTTGCAGAAAAATACCTTTTCGTGCGGCACTTGCACGGCGAGAAACGATTGGGCAGAGGCAAGGCATTGAAAAACTCGTTTCGCCAAGCAAAGGGTGAAACCTTGATTTATATGGATGTGGATTTAGCCACTGACTTGAAGCATTTAAGCCAGCTCATAGACGCCGTAACCAAAGACGGCTACCAGTTAGCCACGGGTTCACGTATGCTCTCAGAAAGCAAAGTCCAGCGGTCTCGCACGCGGGGGTTCACTTCGGGCGTTTTCAATTTTATGGTTAGGCTGATTTTAGGCTCAAAAGTTAAAGACCACCAGTGCGGGTTTAAAGCGTTTCAGCGTGAGGCAGCGCTTAGCCTGCTTGATGAGGTTGTGGATAACCATTGGTTTTGGGACACTGAAATCCTTGTTAGGGCACAGCGGAAAGGCTACAGGGTGAAGGAGATTCCTGTTGAGTGGAGCAGCGGCAGAGACACTAAGGTTAACTTGGTTAAGGACTCATTTGATATGGGCTGGAAAATCCTTGTGCTTTGGAAGCGCTTGACGTTTTAGGTTTTT
>CAYMLF010000137.1:0-6164 GCA_964391275.1 uncultured Candidatus Bathyarchaeia archaeon | reverse complement strand
AAAGTCCTTGCAAGATTTTTGGAAGAAATAGAAAAGCAATAAAGAAGCAAAATAAAACACAGTCGTCTTCTGCAATTGTTATGTTGGGACATTTCTTTTAGGCGCTATTGTTCCATTCGCCTCTGTGAGTTGGACCCCGAAGTGTTCTTCTATCTGAAACTTTCTGCGCAGTTTGACAGGAATTGTTACTACCCTTTTCTTATGGCTGATACTTCGCAGGACTGTACCTAGCGCTCTTAGAATTAAGTCTGAGGTAACAATGTGGAATTCTTTTGATATACCTTTTCTCAAGAGCGTTCTTGGCTTACCATCAGAGATTTTGGCGCTAACCAAGACGTTGGTGTCAAGCACGACTTGAAGCATTAGATCATCTGCTTGATTTTCGGGCTTCTGCTATTTCTTTTTGTATTTCTTTGTCTGAAATCTTTAGCTCTTTTTTGTCCATTAACTTGAATATGTCGTCCCATTCTTTCTTTAGATCGGGGAGCTCAAGTTTCTTCATTATGACAGTGTCGCCTCTTCCGTAGACTAGAAACTTTGTTTTTGGTTTTATTCCAAGTTCCTTTCGTATGGATTGGGGGATGACGACTTGCCCTTTTTCACTCATTGTAGTTACTTCAAGCTCTTCTGTCATAGTTGTCAGTAAGAATATTTTACTTTCATACTATTAACCTTTCTCGAATTGTGCATCTAAAGAATCGAGAAAATTCTGTAAAATCATCAATAAAGAAAAGGACAATTTTTCAGAGTGAAGGAAAAACAAGGACAAAGCTGTTTACACGTTTTCAATGCGATAAAAACCTGCGCCCACATTCCCTGCAATAATAACGTTGTATTTTTCCGTAGCTCGTATATCGAATCGCTGCGCTACAAACTTTTTGGGAACTGAATCAAGGACATTTCATAACAGGTTTGTCTAGCTGTTTCTTATGCACTTTATTCCCAGCGGAAATAGCGAATGGCAACAAAGCTAAAGACAGCAATGTAAGCAGCCATAACAACCAGGGGCACAAACGATGGAAAGGACCCATTCATGGAGCTGTTAAGAGCATTAACGGCTGCACCAACAGGAGTGTAAAGGGCGGCTGTTTGCAGACCACTTGGAAGGATTTGAATTGGAACGTAGACTCCTGCGAAAAACAACAAGGGGTAAAGAAGACCCATGGTTAAACCGTTCCCAACGCTCTGCGAGGGCGCAACCGAAGTTATAAGCAGCCCCAAAGAAAACATTGTAAGCGTTGCCAACACTAAGGAGAGGATAAATCCTGCAATATCAAACGCTAACTCTATACCAAAAATCAAAGTACTCCCAGCTATGACTATTGTAAAGCCTACTGCGGCAAGAATAAGATTGATTACTGCCTGTGCAGCCAATAGCTTAGCTGGCGATATTGGTGTTGTGGAGATCCGCCTAAGCCAACCGATCTCACGGTCACGCAAAAGGGGAAGCGGTAACCCCAACAAACCTATGAATATGAGTACAGTAACTATCAGAATTGGAATGTAGAGTTCGAAAGTTGTAAGCGAAGTGCCCTCAATGGGTTCGTTGAAAGTCGGTATGTTGCCAAAAATTAGGAGCAGAATTAGTGGGAGCGCGATCCCAAATACTAAGCTTGCTGGCTCTCTGAGGGCAAGTTTCCCTTGAACTTTAAAGAGCTCCCAGAACGGTAAAGAAGCCTTTTTTGTTGTGGGGTCCTTTATACTCATCACTGACCCTCCTGGGTTTTTAGAATTCTACCTTTCGTTTGTGTGAGTTTTACGAAGGCATCCTCAAGATTGGCGTTTTTCACTTGAATATCCTTGACGGTTATGTCTGCTTTAAGAAGCGCATAAAGCACTTGGGTCGTTATGTCGCCTGAACCGTTAACAACAACCCTTGTTCCCCTATGTTCCACGGAGGTCACTCCAGGCAGGGCAGCCAAGATTTTGTCGTCTACTGATCGAGATGGCGCAAACTGCATATGTATACTGCCTCCTTTTTTGGCTGCAAGAGCTGCAGGCGTGTCTAGCGCAACTAGTCTTCCGTTATCAATCAACGCTACTCGGTCGCATAACCTTTCAGCTTCATCCATATAATGGGTAACAAGTATCACGGTCACACCGCGATCCCTGATACGCTCGATAAGCTCCCAAGTTTCACGTCGGGCATCAGGATCAAGACCAGTAGTTAATTCATCCAAAATGGCTATCTTTGGGTTTCCAATAAGGGCAAGTGCAATTGATAACCGCTGCTTTTGGCCGCCTGACAATTTTTTGAATGTAGCGTTTCGTTTTTTAGTCAGCCCAAGCGTCTCCAGCAGTTCCTGGGAATCAAGAGGATTTGAGTAAAAAGAGGCAAATAGATTCACCGCCTCCGAAACCTTAATGCGCGGAGGTAACGAGCTTTCTTGAAGTTGGACGCCGATGAATTTTCTTAGTTTGTCCCGATCATCTTTGGGGCTTAAATCGTAAATGGTTACTGAGCCAGAGTCTGGAACACGAAGACCCGATATGCATTCGACCATAGTGGTTTTGCCTGCTCCGTTAGGACCAATTATCCCGAAAATCTCACCTTCATTAATAGAAAAGGTAACATTATCAACCGCGATTACTGTGCCATAACGTTTGCAGAGATGGCTTACAGTGATAACGCTTTTCTTTATAGTCGCTTCCCTAACACTCACTGTTTCAGACATTTTGTGTTCCATCCTTGAAACAAATTGCACGGGTGGTTATTTACTGCTATTTGTTTATCGCAGGTTTTTGTTATGTGGGTTGTTTGCCAACCCTCACTACTGACTGACTATCAGTTAGTTGATTATTTAAGTCTTGCCACAAACAAAAAGCAATCCTCAACAGCCTTCAACACCGAAAATTAACTGAAAAATTCGACCTCCGCTGATGATAGTACGTGCGACGCGTTTTACGCTTAGGCTTTGGCATGCATAAAACGCGCCCACCGCACTCAACGCTTGCCATGATGACCCAGCCCAGTATCCCATCCTCGGAGCCATGCGGCACCGCCTCAGAAAATGTGTTCGAAATAGGTGCACATGGAGCGCACACCGAAATTCTGACTCCAAAGGTGTAACCTTGATTTTGGTTAGTAGATTATCCATTTTGGAACCTTGATTATTGGGTAGCTACTTGGAGAGTAAAAACTTTCTCAGCAACCCAACTACACAGGCGGTATATTTCTTTCTAGGAAAGCCCTAAGAAGGCACCCTTGAGGAGCACTCAGAATTTTTTCGATAAAATCGAAGAGTGCAGCAAACTTTCTAGCCATAACTTCGGATTTTGGGTCAACTTTTTTTACATCTTGTTTCAAGACTGTGAAAATTCCCAAGTACGCTCTGGCTGCTTCTTCAGGGTAGGGTGTGTTAAATGTGCCTTCGGCTATGCCCTGGTTGATAATCTGCGTTATAGGCGCGTTGATTGCCTCGGGGAGCCGCTCCCACATGATGTGTAACTTGGAGTTTGCGGGGTCATTAAACGCTCCAGCGAGTCCTTTTGTTTGTCCATCAAAGATTTGGTTGCAGAATATTGAGACTAATTTTTCCACGCCGCTTAACGTTTTGTCGTTTGCTATATCCCAGATTCGTTTAATCAGGAAATCGATTACTCTATCAGTGATAACTGCAAATATGGCTTCTTTAGATTTGAAGTACCAGTAGAAGGTGCCCTGTGCTACGTGCGCCGCCTTAACGATGTCTGAGACGGCGACGTTTTCATAGCCCCTCTCAACGAATAACTTCTCGGCTATGTCGATTAACTCTTGTCGCCTTACTTTAGGGTCCTTCGTCACACGCATAATTAAGTCATTACCGTCTATAACGCTAAAAGGGTTTTGGGACGGGGAGTTTTACCTCTTTGTTTTTCACCTAAAACAGTAAAACCTATCATTCAGAAACGCAACGGTATACACCACCGACCACTCTACCTCAGAGGCTACAACGCCAAAGCTAGCACCTACCAATGCCGCTCGGGCAGCATCTATGGCATGTGCAAACGGCAGCGTATAACCCACATCTTAGAAGATACCACTGAGAGCTTTGAGTTCCATCCAAACCTCGCTGAAGAGAGATATCATAACCATTACTATGGAGCCAACTCCGCCCACTTGGGCTTCTTTTTCGCAATAAGCCGTATATTTCACTAATCCAATATTGGATCATTACAATAATGGATTGATACAGTATGAAAATATCAAACGTTGAAGCTGCCCTACTAGGTTTACTATCAGAGCAGCCAATGTACCCCTACCAAATAGAACAACAAGTCAAGTACAGAGACATGCGATTCTGGACCGACCTCTCAATGTCCTCAATATACAAGTTACTTAAGAAACTCGAAAAAGCAACCCTAATCACACGAAGGGACGAAATAAGCCCAGAAAACCGTCTCCAAAAAATCTACACCATTAGCGAAGAAGGAAAGAAAGCATTACAAGAAAAAATTGAAACCCTGCTAAGCGAACCAGAGCACATAAAGTGGCAAATAGACATCGGCACCTACAACATCAACCTCATCTCTCCAGAAAAAGTTCAAACAGTACTCACGAAGTATCGTTTAGCTTTACAGAAAAAGATAGAATGCTACGAAGCGCTATTAAAATTCCTCCAAGACGAAGAGTGTCCAACCCACAGATTTGCCATAACCTCCCGACCCATTTTCCTACTCAAAGCAGAAACCCAGTGGGTTGACGTATTTTTAAAACAATTGGACCTCCAACAAAAAACAAAGAAGGATATAATATAATGGACTACGAAAACATTACAAAAGCACAAAGCTACATAGAAACCCTCTGTAGTGTTATGCCCAACAGAAGAGTTGGTTCACATGGAAACAAGGTCGCAACCGATTTCTTTAAAGAAAAAGTAGAAACATTTGGCTACTCAGTCGATTACACTCCTTTCAAATGCTTGGATTATCAAAGCAATGAACCCTCGTTAACATGTCAGGACAGATGCTTTAACGTGAAGATAAGTCCGTATTCTTTGGGGTGCGAGGTAACAACACAGTTAGTAGTTGTCTCAACAGTGGAAGAACTGGAAAAAAGCCAATGCACCGACAAAATTCTGCTGCTAAAAGGCGAAATATCCGCCGAGCAGCTAATGCCTAAAAAGTTTGTTTTCTACAATCCCGATCATCACAAGAGAATTTATGCATTACTTGAAGAGAAACAACCTAAAGCAATCGTCACTGCTTCAGGTAAGAACCCTCAAATGGTAGGCAATATCTACCCGTTTCCACTGATAAACGACGGAGATTTTGACATTCCCTCAGTTTATTGTACCGACACAGTTGGGGAAGAAATATCCGCCAACATAGGTCAAGAATTCAAGCTAAAAGTGGAGGCTAAAAGAATTCCTACAACTGCATGCAACGTGATAGCACGCAAAAACCCGGAAGCGCAAAACAAGATAATGATTTGTGCCCACATAGACGCAGTCGAAGATACACCTGGAGCATCAGACAACGCCTCAGGTGTTGCTGTCTTACTGCTTGTTGCAGAGCGACTAAAGGATTACGAGGGCAAACTCGGCATTGAGATAGTTGCCTTCAATGGAGAAGACCATTACAGTCTGGGAGGACAAATGGATTATCTGAACCGATACAGCAATAGCTTAAATCAAATTTTTATCGCCATTAACATAGATGACGTAGGATACACCAAGGGTAAAACATCATATTCCTTCTATGAGTGCCCAGCAGAAATCCAGCAAAAAACAAACAAAGCATTCGGCAAGTATGCAGAAATACAGGAAGGAGAGCAGTGGTATCAAGGGGACCATATGATATTTGCACAAAGCCAAAAACCGACAATAGCGATAACCTCAGACAAAGTCGCCGAATTAATGTCCACTATAACGCATTCTCCAAAAGACACCCCTGAAATAATCGACTGCGGCAAACTCGAAGAGTTAGCTTCCGCACTAGAAAGTTTGGTTAAAGCTTTCTAAAACCCTTTTGTCTTCCTAAACTTAATATACTTTTTCAGGCGAGAAACTTTCCTTCAAAACTAAGCTTATCTGCAAGTTAGAAGCAAACAAGCAATTCGTAATTAAAAAAAGGGAAAGTAGCTGCGAAGAAACTAATAGACTGGCGATATCGCCACCTGACTGAGGAGTCGAGTCCCTTCCCCGGCGCCAACAACATCGAGGATTTGATTCCCACTCCAGACT
>CAYMLF010000136.1:0-6178 GCA_964391275.1 uncultured Candidatus Bathyarchaeia archaeon | reverse complement strand
TGCCAGCAAAAATAGATACGTTAGACTTTTGCTATGAAAACTCACAAACCACCATCGTAGCAAACCGAAACTTCGCTGAATTAAAACTCGCAGGCTTAAACGTCGGTCCATTTGACGAGGGCAACGAGTACCAAGTTTACTATTGGATAGCTAAAGAGCTTGAAGCAGCAGGCATCGTTCACCTAAGAGAAGAAGACATGCTAGACGCCACAAAACTCTACAAGGTACAATGGAAAGAAGGCGTACAAATCCCAGGCATGATATCAGAACTGCCAGAAAACTTTTACCCCAAACTACGCAGGTACCTAGCTTTCGCCGAAGAACAAGCCAAACAACCAGACAAAATACAAGAATACCACAAAGCCAAAGCCCTAGCAAACGACATAAAAAATTCACGACTAAAAAAAATAGTTGCCCTATCATCAGCATCTGCAAACACAGAGCAAGTCTTAAAAAAACTAACAAGCGAAGAAAAAATAATCTATGACCAACTTGGCAGCATAATCAGCACTTGGAAAAACCAAATCCTGCAAAACCAGAAAAAATAGGAGAGAACTGTTAAATGGCTAAAATGATGGAGTTAGTTGACCCGCAAGAACGCTTCCTCGAATTCTTCAAAAAAGAAAAGTACCGTCAAAGAATCAGTCAATTAGCCATTACAGGAAAAAGCTCAGTCACCATTGACTTTGACGAACTCTACGGCTTTGACCAAGCACTAGCGGAAATGCTGCTCAACAAACCAGAAGAGTACCTGCAGCACGCAAGCAAAGCAGCATATGAACAACTAAGAATTGAAGATGCTGAATACGCTGAAAAAATCGAAAAAATCGTAATCAGAGTAGTCAAATTACTCGGCAAAGAAATACTGCGAAAACTCGGCTCAAAACAAATGGGCAAACTCATCCTAGTCGAAGGCATCGTAGTCCGAGCAACACCTGTCCGCCCCATGGTACTACAGGCAGCATTCAAATGCAAACGCTGCGGAACCGTAAACAAGGTTGAACAAACCGGACAATTCCTAAAAGCTCCAGCAGTCTGCATGGCACCAGATTGCGGAAGAGATGGCCCATTCGAGTTTACACAGGAAGAATCAAGCTTCATAGATTCCCAAGACCTCAGACTGCAAGAAAAACCAGAAGATTTACCTCCTGGACAACTGCCAAGAACGTTAGCTGTTAAACTAGTTGGCGACGAAATAGTTGACGTGGCACGACCAGGAGACCACGTTTCCATAGCTGGCATTGTCCGCGCTTTTGCGCCTTCCTTGGTTGGCATGGGCAAACTGCGCACGTTCATCCTTCAACTAGAAGCCAACTCCATCGAAGTGTTAGGCAAAGAACCCGAAACCTCACCGCCAACCCCGGAAGAAGAAGCAAAAATCCTCGAACTCGCAAGAGACCCATACGTGCACAAAAAAATAATGAGCGCCATCGCGCCTTCAATCTTTGGAAACGAGCACCTCAAAGAAGCAATCATGTACCTCTTGTTTGGCGGCGTTTCACGAAACTTGCCTGACATGACTGTAAGGGGCGAAATGAACGCACTCATTATCGGTGATCCAGGCACCGCTAAATCACAATTGCTCCAGTACGTTTCACGCATAGCACCCAGAGGATTGTACACCTCAGGCAGAGGAACCACTGCAGCAGGCTTAACCGCAGCTGTAGTCCGCGAAAAAGGCGGAAGCATGAGTCTTGAAGCAGGAGCACTTGTGCTAGCCGACAAGGGAATAGCTTGTATCGATGAAATGGACAAGATGCGTCCCGAAGACCGAGTTGCCATCCACGAAGCCATGGAGCAGCACACGGTTTCAGTTGCTAAAGGCGGTATTGTTGCAACCTTAAACGCTCGAACCGCTGTTTTGGCAGCGGCTAACCCGTCATTGGGCAGATATGAACCAAACCGAACAGTGGCTGAAAACATCTCCTTGCCAGTCACAATTCTCTCCCGTTTCGACTTAATCTTCGTTTTACGTGATGTCCCAAACAAGGAATCAGACAGCCGAATGTCTGAGCACATATTAGAAATCCACCGAAGAGGCGTCAGCCCTGTTGAATCACAAATAGACACCGAACTGCTGCGCAAGTACGTTGGCTATGCTAAGAGCATATATCCAGTTTTAAGCGTGGAAGCATTAAAACGGCTGAAAGAGTTCTATTTGGCTATGCGTAACGCCAGCGAATCAGAAGGCTCACCAGTAGCGATTACTGCTCGTCAACTTGAGTCGCTTGTTCGAGTCGCTGAAGCACGTGCACGTGTAGCTTTGCGTAAAGAGGTTACTGCTGAAGACGCTGAAGCTGCCATTGCCATTATGAAGAAGTCACTTGAGGAAGTGGGAATTGACTTGTCCTCATTCAAAGTCGACATTGACATCATCATGACTGGCAAACCCAAGAGCATTCGGGACAGACTACACATTATCCTCTCAGTGCTAATGGATATGGAGAAGCAAACAGGCATCGTTGAAAAAGACGCTTTAGTCAGCGAATTAGAGAATAAGCACAAGATTCCAAGAGGCGAAATAGAACGCATGATAAGCCAGCTGCTACGTGAAGGCACCATCTATGAACCAAGAGAAGGAAGCTTAAAGAAAACCTAGCATAGAAGTGAAATAATGATGAAGCCGATTGTGGTTGTAACAGGAACAAGGCCAGAAATAATCAAGATGGCTCCAATAATTCGAGCATTGGAAAAAACCAATCTGCCGTACCTGTTTGTCCACTGCGGTCAACATTACGACTACAATATGGCTCAGCAATTCATCGAAAACCTAGAGTTGCCAGCACCCCATTTTAATTTGACAATTGATTCAACGTCACCTGGAGTGCAAACTGCAAGCATCATGATGCAGATGGACCAGTTGCTAAACAAGATTGAGCCCTCAATTGTTCTAGTAGAAGGCGACACCAACACGGTTTTAGCGGCTGCATTGGCAGCAAACAAAAGAGTGGTTCCAGTTGGGCACGTTGAAGCTGGATTGCGAAGTTTTGATTTACGCATGCCTGAAGAACATAACAGGCGTTTAACTGACCACATTTCAGAGTTTTTGTTTGCACCAACAGAGAGAGCTAAAGCGAATTTGGAGAAAGAGAGTGTTTGGGGCAAAATCTTTGTCACGGGCAACACAGTTATTGATGCTGTTAATCAGCATTTGCCAATGGCTGAAAAAAGGGAAACTATCCTAGAAAAAGTTTCGTTTGAAAGGTTTGCGTTGGCAACTGCTCATCGAGCTGAAAATGTTGATAACTTGGCAGTTCTTAAGACGTTCATTGAAGTTTTCGCAGAATCACCACTTCCAATAGTTTACCCAATGCATCCAAGAACCAAAAAACGTCTACAAGAAAGCAACCTTTACGGTAAAATTGAGAAGTTAAAGAATGTGCTTATTCTTCCTCCGTTGGGATACCTTGATTTCTTAACTTTGATGCGTAAATGTGAAGTAATAATCACTGATTCAGGCGGAATACAAGAGGAAGCTACAGCGCCAAGCATCCGCAAACCAGTTCTAGTCATGCGTTTATCCACTGAGAGACCTGAAGCTGTAGAAGCTGGCTTTGCCAAGGTTGTGGGCACAGAGAAGAAACAGATTTTAGCAACGCTAAACAGCCTTGACCAATTCAGAAATCTGCCTTCAAAATCGCCTTTTGGTGACGGAATTGCTGCAGAAAGAACGGTTGAAATAATAAAGAAAAATTTGTTTTAGGAAATGTAGGTTGTTTTCTTTTCATCTTGCTTTTTGGTTTCTTCAGCTTGTAAAGCACGTTTCTCTTCAATAGCTTGTAGGCGTGTCACCATTGTTTCTGCACGGGCTATTTCTTCGTTTAAACCTTCTAAGTCAACGTCAAAGCCAAAGGTTGATTTAAGAACCTCCAGCACACTTCGCGCAGCCATCGGATCAGGCAGGTAACCGCGTGTTTCACCCAGTAAGCAAAGAGCTTGGATTTTTTTGAACCTTGCTAAGCCAAGAATTAAGCCTGCGGTGCCAACGATTGGGCTTCCTGAACTGCTGATGGTTGCTCCAGCTTCTAAGGATTTGGTGATTACGTCTTTTGAGGTGGCGGCAACGTAGACTTTTGGTTTTTCTTTTGCTTCCATACGGTATCCTCCGATGGTAGCGATTGTTTTCACGTTATGTTTTTCTGCGAAGTCTATCATGCTGTCAGCGATTTCGTATTGACCTTCAATAGTTTGTGATTGGCTGTCACCAGTAAATAGGATAAGGTCGTTTGCTCCTTCTTTGGGGTTTTTCCAGTAGTAAAACGCACCACGTAGCAGGCGCACATTGCCTTTCTTGTTGACTAACACGAAGTATGGGAAATGCGGTGAGTAGAGGTAAGCGATTTTTTGTGGTTTTAACTGTTTAATCAAGTAGCGTATAGCTATTTTGCCTACTAAGCCTAAGCCTGGAAGTCCTTCAATGAGAACTGGATTTGTAGGTTGGATAGGTGCGAATTCTTTTATGTATGTTTCTTTCATTGGTTTTCGCTACTCCTTTTCATTGCCATTCGGTATTTTAAGTATTTATCGTCTGGAGAGAATTTGGGCGGATGAGGGATTTTTACGGATCCACCGCAGTAAGTGCAGGTTTCCTTGTTTAACGTGTAATGGTTGCAGTTCACACATTTTCTTAATTGCCAAACCAAACTATTTATCCCTTCTAAAAGTGCCTTGTCCATCAGCTTTAGTAATGCTTGACACGACACTTTGGGCTGCCTTCTGGAACACTTCTTCTGCACGCTTATAATCTTCCGCGAAAGCTTCAATACTGTATTTTGGAGCAGCTATCACGTAGAATCGCACTTCGGCGCCGCGGATTTTTTCTGGTTTAGCTGCTTGGAAAGCGTCTTTGATTATTTTTACGCCGTTGGGTTTCATGCAGCGGATTTCAAGAGTGCCTTTTGCTTTAACCATTTTTACATGAATGCGTTCTTCCGCCACATCTGCAAATGTTTTAGCGATATTTGAGGGCACACCGATTTTTGTGAGCGCTTCAGGCCCTTCTTTTACTGCTTTTTCGAAGCCTTCATACAAACCGAGTTTTTCGTCAATGACTTCTCCGGCTTGTTTGTATAGTTCGTCAACGGTTAAGCCAACTTTTCCAGCGACTTCACGCAACAAGGCGTCTGCTTTGCGCTCTTTTTTCCATATCATTATTTTTTCGATGCGTTCTCTTTTGGTGACTCTTCTAAGGGAAAGGTCAATGTGTCCCTTTTCAAAATCAACGCGTAATACTTTGAGGACCACTTTTTGTCCTTCTCGTACAAAATCGCGGATGTTTCTTATCCATGAAGAAGAAATTTCTGAAACGTGCAGTAATCCACGCTTGTCGAATTCGTCTAGCTTTGCATAAGCTCCATAGTCAGTTACAGACTCTATAGTGGCAATCACTAAATCGCCTGATTCTGGCCATTGTGGCTTACGCTCTGCCATGTTGGTTTAACCCTTTTTGTGGATTTATTCTAGAACTGAGAGGATTTCACCGTGTATTTTTGCTTTCCCGCCTGAAGGTTCTGCGAGTGTTTCGTTGCATACGTTGCAAGTGACTTTGTTGGTGGCGTTGCTGAAAACTAATTGTTCGTTTCCGCATTTTAAGCATTTAACCCGCAGGAAGCTGCTTCTTGGTTTAGGGATAAGTTTGTTCCATTCTGACATTGTTTTTTTCTCCATTTAATTTTAAACGAGGGCTAGTTTTCTTAGTCGTATGCCGTCTTTGTGGCGCATGAATCCGCAAACTTTGCATTTTAAGCGAAGGGTCTGTTTTTTAGTGGTTTTGGCGAATTCATGTTGCAGAGGGTATTTTTGTCCACCATAGCCTTTCTTTTCTCGTTCGTGGTGGCGTTCACCTTTAGCTAAGGCTCTTCTTTTTCCCGCCTTATAGAGAGATACAGCGTGAGCTTGATGAGCTTTACATTTTGGACAGTAAGTCTTGACTTCTTTAGGAACGTTCACTTTGTTCACTACCAGCTTTGCATAAAAGTAACATACACATTCTTATACTTTATGACATGATAACAACAAAGGTGTCTATTTCATATTAGTAGTTGTTGGGTTGACGCCTCTTGTACACAAAAACTAGGCTTTGGTTTGCAATATGCTTTTTGTTTTTGCTGGCGTGATGTTTGCGGGTTAGTTGTGGATTGCTCTGCAAGCTGTTTAATGACGGCTTTTTTGTTGTTCT
>CAYMLF010000135.1:0-6180 GCA_964391275.1 uncultured Candidatus Bathyarchaeia archaeon | reverse complement strand
GGGTCATTGCCGTAGACTCCGCCGTCAGAGCTTACTTGCACAGTGTTTTTAACGAAGCGGTTATGATAGATGCTACCGCCACAATCAATAATCTTGATGCCTATATCGTTTCCTGCAATACAGTTTTCATTAAGTACAAGACCTGTGTCCCAAGCGTAGATGCCGATATGACTGCTGGTTATGATGTTTCTAGTGGCGTTTAAATTGTGAGAAAAAAGATCGTAAATTCCATACTTGTTATTGATGAAAATATTCCCTTCAAATAGCAGATTTGAACTTGTACTGTAAGGTGCTAATTCGATTCCACAACTGAAATTACTGATTCGAAGATTCTTAATCGTTACATTGTTTCTTCCTTGAAGAAAGAAGCCAACACCTGCTCCGTTGCCCAAAAGCTCATGACCTGCTCCGTCAATAACAATATTATCGCAGCCAACTAGTACACCACCAGTGGCATCCTGAGTAAAAGTGTAAACTGATTCTTTACCCAAAATTTTCTCGGACAAAAATATTTCCACTACATCACCTGACTCTTGGATTTCAAATTTGTGCTCCGGCAAAGGACTTGGCTCCCAAGAATTTCGAGCTTGAACCAAGTTAGCATTAACAACTAAAGGTAATAGCAAGCAGATAAGCATTGAAACAAAAAATATTCTGGTTCTATGACTTCTGTAAACCCACTTTTTTACGTACAATAAAACTCCAGCCAGCACGATAAGTAGTAGGGAGACAAAAGCGATTGCCAGCAAAATTATAGGAATCTCAAATACTTTGGTCTTGCTGTCTGGGTTTCCAGTGAATTCAGGCATTAAAAAGGGTTTGACCATGGGATAGTCATCCCTGTTTGTGTTGTCAATTTCGTAAGAGCCATTACCTATCCCGTCACCGTCAGGGTCTGTAAACCGGTAATCACTCCAAAAATTTCCTATTTTGCTATCGTTATGCCAAACGTTTGTAAAATCGTCGTACCAGTACTCTTTTGTTGCGTTAGCTTGCACTGTATTGCCCATGAAATTATTTCCGTAAGCAATGCTGTTGATTCTTTGAGCTTCAAAACCCAGTTTATTGTTTGCCAAACTGTTGCCTGTTAGCAAGATGTTATGCCGTCTTTGGCCAGAACCTGAGACACCTATCGAATTATGGTTGATGCGGTTTTCTGAAATGCTAACGTTTTTTGGGTTATCCAAAAGAATGCCGTATTCACAGCTTTCTATGACGTTACGTTGGATAACGATGTTTGAGCAGTCAACCCCGAAATAGTTTGCAGACCAAGCTATTTCTATTCCAATCGTAAAGTTAGTGACCTTTAGATTCCTTATTGTAATGTTGTTTCTTCCTTGAAGAAAAATTCCTGTTGAAGAACCGTTCCCGTAAAGGGTGTATCCTCCACCATCAATAGTTACATTGTCACGATGGATAACTAAGCCACCGAAAACATCTTCTTTAAACTCGTATATAGTACCGTTCAGCTGAATCTTATCAGAATTAACCTTCTCTAGCACCGTTCCATTTGCATTAATAACAAACGAGTGCTCAGGAACAGGAAAATGGATGAAGTTTGCCGACGCCAAGTTTGACTGCGTAATAAACATTAGTGAGAAAGCTGTTATTGCGATGATTAGGGACGCTACAGCTTTCTTCATGCCGCGTTCAACTCATTTTTGAATAAAAATTGCAACGAATAAAAGAATATCCGTAAAGGTTTCTTGACTAAAAAAATGGGTGCCTCGAAAAGCGTTTAGTCAAGGTTTCTTGACTACAAACTAATGGGAAAAAGTTAGAAACAGCAATCAAAAGTTTCATAAAAGTGGCGAAATAACCACGAAAACCAAAAATGTCTCAAGGTAAACGCTTTTTTCTAAAACAAACTGAGGCATAACCTACAACGCTTGAGTAATCCCCAGATGAATCGCCGCTGTTACGGTAATTCAACAATTTAGCCTCTGCATCAACACCCAAAGCGTAAGTCATCAAAGCAGCTATCGGAGCATAACCGCAGGCACTAACGTTTTTAGAGTCAAGCAGTTCATAAAACCGTTTCACGTCCAAATCAGCCACTGCATCCAGCACGGCATGGTCTTTTTCAGCAGCGGCTTTTGCTGGTTCATAATGCGTCATGTCTGAGGAAGCAATAACCACCGCGTCACGTGCATCCAACGCTTCCACCAGAGCCCTGCCAACCTCAACCGCTGAATCATAATCCTGCATCATAAAGCAGATTGGCACAATCTTGAAACGTTCGCCATAAAGGTACTGCAGAAAAGGCAACTGCACCTCAATTGAATGCTCATAACGATGCGCAACGTCGTCTACGTCTACGATGTTGGTTTCGGCAATGATTGCGTCAGCCAACTCCTTGTCAACTTCAACGTTGCCCAATGGGGTTTGCCATGTACCTTCACGCATAAGCGACAAACCGCTACCATAACCCGTGTGGTTAGGACCCAATAAAACAACGCTGTCTGGCAAGCCGTCTAAAGCTAACTCGAAATAACCTGAAGCCGCAACAGCCCCTGAATACATAAAACCCGCGTGTGGACAAACCAGCCCAACGATTTCCCGCGGATGACTATGCAAATTAACCTCCGGCTCTTTGCCGGGTCCAAGATTGCTTAAAAAACAAGATTTAATTTGGTGCCTGAGCGCTTCGGCGTCGTCCTCATAAAATTGGCCTGCTACAGTGGGACGCCGAATCGTCGGCAAACTTTTAGGTTTCCTCCTCCTCTTCGCGGGTGACTTTGGCTTCAAAGTCTTCAATTGTTGCCGCTGGGTCTTTGTCAGCTGCGATTTCTCCGCGTTCACGAAGGATTTGTCTTGCCAATAGCCAGAATATCACGGCTAATGCGCGTCTGCCCTTGTTGTTTGTTGGAATAACTAAATCTACGCCTGCAAACTCGTTGTCGGTGCTGCATAAAGCGACGATTGGTATGCCGACTTTGCTGGCTTCTTTCACTGCTTGAGCGTCCGCACGTGGGTCTGAAACCACGATGATTTCAGGATCAATACGGTTTGAGTATTGTGGATTTGAAAGTTGACCTGGAATGAATCTGCCAATGATTGGGGTTGAACCTGTTATTTCACAGAATTTTTTGACTGGTTCATGAGCATAAAGCCTTGTAGCTGCAACAGCCACTTTAGACGGCTCGTATCTTGCAAGGAATTTAGCGGCGATTCTAATTCGGTCATCAGTTTTCTTAACGTCTAAAACAAACAAGCCGTCTGGACGGACACGGTAAATGAACGGTTCCATATCTAACGTTTTCATTCGGGTGCCAATGTGGATGCCTGCAGACAACAAAGTGTCTCGTGGAAGCAAAAGCTCCTCCATAGGAGCCGGCTCCTGCTTTTCAGCTTCTTCAACCGGTTCTTCTGCGGGTTCTTCAATCACGACTTCCTCCGCAGGTGCTTCTGCCTCTTCAACGTTAGTTTCCTCTAAATTACTTTCAGTTGGAACTTCCTCTTCCTCAATCTGATTTTCAACTGGTGGGTTTTCTTTAGCTTGGTCTTCTGCCAATTTTTATTCCTCAATTATTTTTATCGTAACTTAAGGTCAGCCATTTTAGCCCTGTCTCCAAGGAAATGCTCGATCCTTATTAGCTCGTTTAGTTTTGCGATTCTTGCGCCTTCCACCACACCTGTCTTGATGACGGGGCAGCCGTAAGCCACAGCCAAGTGGGCTATATGCCAATCGCATGTATCTCCAGATCGGTGTGACACGACAGGGTCATAACCGTGCCTTTGAGCATTCTCTATTGTTTCAACTGCGTCGCTCAAGGTTCCTATCTGGTTAACTTTAATGATGATTGCGTTTCCAGCGTTAATCTTTATTCCATTATTTAACCTTTCAGTATTGGTTGTGAATAAATCGTCTCCGCAAATCAAGCAATTCTTAGATTTACGGGTTAGGTCAGCAAAACTTTGGAAGTCATCCTCATGAAAAGGGTCTTCCACGTAGGAGAGATGATACTTTTCAATTAAATCTTGCATGAATTCTAATTGCTCGCCGGTGTCACGTTTTTTGCCTTCATTTTCATAAACGTATTTTTCTTCTTTTGGCTTCCAGAAAGATGAGGCAGCAACGTCAATGCCAAAGCCGCATTCAAAATCCATCTCGTTACCAACTTCCTCGCAGGCTTTAGCTATAACTTCAAACGCGTCAACAGTGTCAATGTTGGCTATCCATGCGCCTTCATCGCTTTTGCCACCGTTGAAATTACTGTTTTTCTTTTTTAACGAGTCACCGATTTTCTTGTGAATTTGAGTGTTTGCACTTTGGGCTTCAAGAAAGGTTTCAGCGCCATGAGGTAACGCCAGATACTCTTGAATATCAGGAGATTTCCCCCTTGCATGTTGACCACCGCTTATGCAGTTTCCAAGCGGATAGGGTAGAGAATTAGCGGAGTTGCCGCCCATAAACTGGAAAAGTAATAACCCATGGGAATTAGCGGATGCTTCTGCATTAGCAAGGGAGATGGCAAAAGCGGTGTTTCCGCCAATATTCTTGAAGTTTGTGCTGCCATCAATCTCATGCAGGGTGGTGTCGATTTCCTCTTGAAAATCAGCGTTTAACCCAGCGAGTTCAGGAGCAATCAGTTCATCAACTTTCTTTATGGCTGCATCCACGCCACCTTGAGGATAATAGACAACTTCTGCTTTTCCGCGGCTTTTTCCAGCTGGGGCAGAGGCTCTTCCAAAACCGGAAGTGGTTATAACGTCAACTTCGATGGTTTCTTCTCCGCGATTATTGAAAATTTTTCGTGCAATTAGGTCCTCGATGATAGATGACACGACTTTTATCCTCAAGTGGCTAATAACTCTTGTTAACAGCTTATTTTAGGTTTCGGAACAAGCGATTATTAACTTTGATTCAAAAAACCCAAGGCTGTAAACACTAAGCTAGTGATTTAACTCCTAAAAAACCTATTCTATCCAGGCTTTGACCTGCAAAAAAGCCTTTTTTCGTGCAGGAACTGAAACAAGGAATGGTGAGTCTATTCCTACTCGACGGTTAGACAGCACCCCACTTTGAAGGGAGAGGGGTAATCCAACCGCTTCACAGGCACTCCTCACCAAGCAAGTAAGCAATTGTACAATAATTTAAAGATTTAAGAAAACAGCCTAAAAATTCATGAAAGAAAAAAAGAGGAGGTTTTTATGGCCACTTGGCTTCTGTCTGCATCCTTTTAGCTAAGCTGTAAACGATAGGTATCAGTATAATTGCAAATGCTATGGCAAATGCCCATGCTATCGTACTTATTATTCCTGTAACGCCTGGGAAGGTTGAGAAGATTGCTCCAGCGCCAATCAGCAAGAATATGCTGTAGAGGATGAATTTAGCGTAGGAGGCTAATGTGCCGAATTCGGGATGCTCGTCAGTGATTGATTTGATTAAGCCGTCGGTGAGGATTATGCCTGCGCCTATGATTACAAAGCCGATGATTAAGGAGTAAACTAAGCCGCTAGCGGTGAATTGTAGCAGGTCAAATGCAACGTTAAGGATTATAGCAACTAAACCAATGAACAGCAGGTTCTTGAGCATATCAGCGATTTCGTCTTTTGATTTAAACATGGGTTTAATGATGTTGCCAATAAGCGATGATAGAAAGTCAACAAGCACAATGCCTAAGATTATAACCAGTATACCGCCGATTAATCTGGGTAGATACGCAGCGACCTGAGAAATTAAAGCGCCTGCCTCGCCGGGAATATTTAGCATTGCCACTGCTATGACGACTGCAATGATAATTATGAATGCTTCAATTACGCCTCCAACAAAATTTGATAGGTCGAATCCGGATGTTTTGAGGGTTTTTCCGACTTCGCTTCTTTCAAAGTTTTTCTCCACGGTTGCATTGACTACTCTGTTGATTACTTTGGCTACGAACCAGCCGACTATTACGCCGATGATTATGACGATGATAGCACCTATGATACCTGGTAACGCTGCTGCTACTGCGCTGAAAAAATTGTTAAAAGCTTCTTCCAAAGTTAGCAGTGCTACTAGCAAAAAAAGCATAAAAAGCACCAAACGTTTTATGGTCTAACTCCCTTTAAAACCTTATCATTGAGGCTATTTCAGACAACGGCTTGTAAGCAACCGCTTAATTGGCTAAATAAGACCAAATTAACGCTTTATAGGAAGTGCTCGCCTGATTCGAACCTCGTGCTCTGATAAGCTCC
>CAYMLF010000134.1:0-6189 GCA_964391275.1 uncultured Candidatus Bathyarchaeia archaeon | reverse complement strand
ATTATTGCTATAAAAACAGAGAAAATTGCAAGAAGTTTACGCTTCTTGCCTTTATTGTAGAGTTTTGTCAGTTCAGCTTTTGTGGTCATGGATAAGCAAACGTCCCTGCAATTGCGGTTCCGAAAAACTTTTGATTAAGCTCCTGATTCACTATTGCTGGGTCTATGTCTGAGAATAGGCTTGGCTGAAGCCACTTTGCCCAGTAGAGGTAGCCGATTACGCATCGTACACCGCTTCTGGCGTCAAAGTCGCAGACGTAGACCCGGCCATACTTAACTGCATCAACATTCTGAAGCGAGGTTCTGTTTAACACGTCGTTTCTTGCGGCGATAAAGTCGTTTATGTTATGTGACGGACTTGCGATGAGCACGATTATCGCAGAAGGATTTTGTTCAACGATAAATTCAGTGCTAAGTGTAGGGGAGTAAACTGTTTGGTTTTCAGCAATGTTAATTCCGCCAGCTTGGTAAACACTAGCCGTGACGAAAGTTCGACCGTAACCGTACCATTCAAGGTAGGTTTTAACTTGCTGAGAAGGCGTCAAAGCATATATGCGGTCTTTAACGATTTTGTTGTAGTTTTGCGCCCATTTAACGTATGAGTCTACTTCAGTTTGGTGACCGACGATTTTGGTAAAGTTCTGCATTAAGCCGCACGTGAAATCTATAGGGGTGCTTAGCGCGTAGAGTTCATCTTTGGTTAACTTTGAAGGATTTGTCGGTTCGGGTGTGGTTGTGTCGATGATGTAGACGGGGATGCCTGCATTTTTGAGTTGCTGATAAGCAGTTGGGTTGTATGGTAGCATTGAACTGGCAAATATGACGTCTGGGTCAAGGGTTATCAGGGCTTCTACGTTTGGTGCATAATCATTTTCCCCATATGATTTAACACTTAGAATTGACGGGGGCATCGTGCAACTATCCGTACGCCCAACAATTAAATCTCGGCAGCCCATGGCACATAGAATCTCTGCTATGCCGCCGTCAAGAGCGGCTATTCTGGTTACTGGGAGAGGTATAGTCATGGTGTTTCCTGCGCCGTCGGTAACTGTTACTTCGGTTGGAGCAGGAGTTGGAGTTGGCGTGGAACTGGTTGAACTGGTTTGTGTGTTGGATGATGTTGTGGGTTTAGTTGTTGGTTTGGTAGTTGCCGTTGAGGTGGGTGATTCAGTGGCTGTCGGAGAAGCTGTTGGATTAACTGTGGGGTTGGAAGTCGGTGAGGAAGAGGAAGTTGGACTGTATAGACTGTAAACGCCATAGATGAATGCAATGATTATTATTCCAACAATGAAGGTTGCTGCTATAATTGTTGTATTCTTCAAATGTTTCACCTCCTAACAGGATTATCTAAAGAAATCCTATAATCATCAAACAAGTTCTCACGAACAGCGGACACAATCGGCGCAGCGCTTAACTCTTCTAAACGCAGATATTTACCGCCCATAGCCTCAGAAATCTGCCTGACCAAACCAAAACTCAGAAAACCCTTCTCAGTGTCAACAGCGATGGTTTGGATTCCTTCAGAGCCTATACGGTGGGCAATCCGTTTTGCTTCTTCAACAGGGTCTCCACCGTTGAGGTTAACGTTTGCGCGGCCATCGGAAACCAACACAAGCAAAGGTATGTCTTTGCCGTCTTTGTTCCAAAACTTAACTGTATCTAAACCCAGTCTTAGACCATGAGCCAGCGGAGTTCTTCCGCCTGTAGGAAGCTTAGCCAAGTATTTTTCTGCCAACTCCACACAATTGGTCGGCGGCAACACCAGTTCGGCGTTGTCTTTACGGAACGCAATGAGACCCACGCGGTCGCGTCGTTGATAGGCATCTAGCAGAAGAGAAAGAATGGCACCTTTTGTGGCGCTCATTCTCTCTTCTGCCGCCATTGAGCCGCTGGCATCAACCACAAATAGAATCAAGTTACCCATTTTTGTTTCTCTGACTTTTTCACGCAAATCGCAGCGTTCAATCAAAAAGGCTGTTTGCTGATCGTTTCTTTCCTCTCTTCGTCTTTTCTGAAAAGGTGCCGCCGCGCGGAGGGTTGCATCAAAAGCCAAATCAGCAACTTTTCCCTTGGGAATCATGCTTGCTACGTAGCGGCCCTTTTTTGAATCACTAAGAGTCTTTGACCGTCTTCCTGAGCCGTTTCGCTGGATTTCGTCAAGAACAGGGGTAGTTAAAGGCTTAACGGCGTAGGGTTTATCGGCTTGAAAAATTTGTTCTTTTGTAGGTTCTTGCTGTTCACTGGGTGAATCATCAGGATTTTGGGAAACGTCATTTTCTTTGGGCAGTGTTTGTTGATTCTTGTTCCATCGGTCAATGCTTTCATTGACTTGCTGCTGCTCCATTTTGGGTTCCTCAAAAGGCTGCCTTCGCTGACGATGTGGAAGCACAAACTCAGCTGCTTCCTTGACATCTTCTTCGGTAACATCAACCCGCCCCTTGAAAGCAGCAAGCGTACAGGCAGTCTTGTACATAGCGATATCTGCACGGTGCCCGTCAACGGCGAAGTCGGTACAAATTTGTGTTATAAGATCAAGCAGTTCACCGCATAAGACTACCTTAGGCAAAAGTTTGGTAGCGGAAACGATTTTTTGACGCATTTGCTCTTGACTCTCTCTTTGAGCAGCGATGAAGGCGACTGGGTCGCTTTCAAAAGCAATGCGGCGCCGCACAATTTCAGCACGAGCTTCTTTGTAGGGTATGCCTTTAACTTCAACGGAAAGGGCAAAACGGTCAAGCAACTGTGGTCGAAGTTCACCCTCTTCAGGGTTCATCGTGCCAATCAAAACGAACTGAGAAGGATGACTAAAAGAGACACCTTCGCGCTCTACATAGTTTACCCCCATCGCTGCAGCATCCAGCAAGACATCTACAAGGTGGTCGTCGAGGAGGTTTACTTCGTCTATGTAGAGGAGGTTATGGTTTGCCTGCGCCAAGATGCCGGGGTCAAAGTGTTTTTCGCCAGTTTTGATGGCTTTCTCTATGTCGATTGTGCCTACGAGGCGGTCTTCAGTGGCGCCGACTGGCAACTCTACAACAGATACTGGGCGTTTTGTGACCATGAGTTTTTCTCCCCGCGCGATTTTGGCGTTGCATGCATCGCAGGCGTCTTTGGGGTGGGTGGGATCGCAGTGGAAGGGGCAATCAGCGATGGTATCTACTTCTGGTAGGAGGTTGGCTAGGGCGCGGACGGTTAGGGATTTGCCTGTTCCTTTTTCGCCTCTGAGGAGTACGCCGCCGATTTTGGGGTTGATGACGTTTAGGATTAGTGCGGTTTTCATTTTTTCTTGGCCGACTATGGCGCTGAAAGGGTAGATGGTTTTGTTGCCCAATTGTCCAGTCTCCACGGTTGGTTGGATTATCCAACAAAAACTTATAAACCTTAGTTAAACAAAAGTTAATCTCAAGTTGAACAAACCAAGTTGAATAAAACCAACCAAACAAAAACCCAACCTTTCAAAAAAAACACCCCCGCCAGAAAACGCAAATCAAAAAGGGGCAACCGGCCCAGGATAACCGGCACCCCAACAGGCTTCGCCTTGGGCGATCTATGATAGATGCGAGCAAACTGCTGAGCAGGGGCAGAAACCACTCAGAGCTTGCTCGCGCAATTCACCTGTATTGGATGGATAATCCATCCATTGCTTATAAATTTAACGGAAATCAACCCCAAACCAACAACAATAAACCAAAATTGAATAAATACCTACAGCAAACACACAAACAAAAAACCTAAAAAACTAACGCTTAACACATTGCCCAGTCGCCGCATCAAAATGGTTAGTATCACCGTAGTCACAGTTTTTACAATCATTCTTTATGTCTTGCCCAAACGGACAACCCTTCAAATCAGCCATATCAAACCACCTTAACCTATGCATTCCCACAAGGCAATAATAGAGTTTGCCCCAAACGCCCCAGATTCTCAAACATAACAAAATGTCCAGCACCCCCAAAAACCTCCAACCGCGCCGAAGGCACCGACCGCGCAAGCTCGTAGGCGTTTTCGACTCGGCAAGTTTTGTCGTCGGAACCGTGCCAAATCCACAATTGGCCCTCGCCAACCGCTTCGAAAGGCAACGTCCAAGGTTTCATGAACAGCTGATGCTCCTCGACCACGGCTCTTACTCCACCGTTGCCCTGTCGGAATGCTTCAGCCATAGATTGGTACATCAGCCCAACCCAAGATGGGTCATGGAGGAAAGCTAAATCTGTTTTTGAACAGCCATGGAGCAACTGTTTGCCTTGCGGGGTTTTCAAGAATGCTTGTGGGTTACCGTTCGCTTTGAGCAGTTGGCGGCTGAGGTGACGCATGGCGAATTCTCCGATTTTTGGAAACCTCATCAGATGTTTGGCGAGGGGTGTGTTGTGGGCGGTTGAAACGTCGAAGGGTAAGCAGGGTGCAGCGACTACAACGGCTTTGGATACTCTGTGTGGGTTGTTTGCTAGATAGGCCAATGCGAATACGGCGCCACCTGACCAGCCTAAAACCGCAAACTTTTCCAGCCCCAAAGCATCAGCTAAACAGTTCAAGTCGCCGTTAAAGTCAGAGAGGCTTTCTCGAGGTTTATAGGTGGATAAACCATACCCCGGTCGGTCCACACCGATAAGCTTCAAACCGCATTCTGCGAGTTTTTGGAGAAGCAACACTTCGAGGCGACTACTAGCAGTTCCATGAAAGTACACCACAGGGTAACCTTCGCCGACGGTTATGTATGCGAGTTTGCGCCCATCTGGCAGATGGCAAGTTTGAGCAGTCAACCAATTCGCCAACAATAAGTTACTCAGTTACTTAAAAGAAATATTAGGTTTTACAAGTGCAAAAGATGAATGGTAGCCCAGAAGAGATTCGAACTCTTGTCAAGGGCTCCAGAGGCCCCTATGCTTGACCACTACACCACTGGGCTGCAAACAAACAGACATCGACGCGCGGTTTTATAACTTTACCGTTACGTTTCTTTACCGCTGTTCTTAGCTTTCTGCGCTTCCCGCACACAGTAGCATTCTTGGCTGACTCGGTTGTAGCTTTCGCAACGCCAAAGCGTGTCCACGATTGGATCCAAGTTTTTTGCGTGCCGTGTGCTGCAGAACACTTTGGAGGGATAATCGTAGCAGTTGTGTCCGTCACAGTTACCGCAGAATTCTCCTTCGCCGCCGCTCATGGTGTTTTTCCCTTATTTGCCTGTTTAGTTCTCTGTAAAAAACCTTGACGTTCAAAGTCTTTGCCGAGCCGCTCAGTCACCGAAGCCACCACAAACGGGAAAACCATCAACGCCTCCCCGATGACCATGACGTGGTCTGCGGAGCCTTTCATTTTGCCCCAACTTACCGTCTCCTCTAAAGTGGAGCCTGACAAGCCGCCTGTTTCGGGTCGATCCATGGTTATGACAACGGCGTAGTCGAGGCCTTTTTTGGAGGCTAAGGTGGAAGATTGGATGGTGTTGCGGGGGACTCCGCCGCCTATGATTATCATGCCGTTTTTTGGTGAGTCGGCGCATATGCCGCAGATTGTTGGAACGTCTTTGAAGGCGTCGAGTTTTAGCACGGCTTTTGGGTCTTGTTGTTGGCTGCTGTGGAGCCAGTGGATGAAACCGAATTCTGAGTCACGCACCGAAGGAAGGAAGATAGGCACGTTTTCCTCGTATGCCGCGCGGAGGATCGAGTTTTTGTCTTCTAAGCGTTTGCCGATTTCGTGGGTGAATTCGTCTGAGCCTAAGCTTTCGCCTTTGCGTTCGCGTGCGATGTCGGTGTATATGTCTGAGAATTTGAAGTCGAGCTTAACGTAGTCCTCTTCAGGCACAAAGAGGTCATAGATACGGAACAGGTGGTACTTGTAGAGTTCTTGGTCGTTGACTGCCCAGCCGCCCTTGTAGTGGTGTCCGCCGATGGCTTCTATGGCGTCGTGAACCATACAAGCACCAGTGCTTACGATTACATCAACAAGGTGGTTGCGAATTAAGTCTGTGATTAAGGTGCGCATACCAGCGGGAACCACAGCGCCTGATAACCCCAGAAACACGGTACATTCGGGGTCTTTGAGCATCTTCTCGTAGGTGTCACATGCAGCCGCCAGTCTCCCAGCGCCAAACGAGCCTGAGTTGCTGAATTGCTGCATAAGCTGGTCGACGGTCATTGGGCTCTGGAACAAAGCTCGCGAACTATCGCAACGTTTTAAGAAAATAAGTTTCATT
>CAYMLF010000133.1:0-6234 GCA_964391275.1 uncultured Candidatus Bathyarchaeia archaeon | reverse complement strand
CAATCAAGTATGGGAAAGATTCAGCTTGAGGCAACGACCAAATCCGCAGGTCAGGATCGCACAACGTGCCCAAGGCTATGCAGCCAACCGTGACTATTTCAGTCACACCATCCTTATCAACATCGCCTGCCGCCACGTTCCAAGCGCAAGCCCCATCATCAATTGACCAATCCACACTATTCTCCAACATCAAGTTTGCGCCATTAAAACCCCACACTTTAAGTTGACCCCTATCGTGACCAGCAGTCTCGTTAGCAAAACTGTCTTTAGAAGCCACCATGCCGCTGGTGATTACCTCGTTTTTTCCGTCACCGTCAACATCGCTTAGGGCTAAGCATTTTACTTCTGTAAGGTAGTCTGTTGTCCATTCCTTGCTATCTTTTAAGGTTAAAGCGTTTCCATTCCAAGTCCAAACTCGCAGTTGAGCGTTAATCTTTTCTCCGTCATAAGCAAAGCCGCCTGTGACAACCTCGTTGACGCCGTCGCCGTCTGTGTCTGAGGCTTTCACGTTGTTAACTATTGTGTTTCCTTGAACTTGCCCCGCGATGGTTAAGGCGTAAACGTCGCTGACCAGTTGCCATTGCTCATTCGCCTCTAAAGTAAACTCGTGACCATCCCAACTCCAAAGGCAGAGTTGCCCTTTGCTGTTGTTAAGGTTGCCTGAGTAGCCTGCCGTAATTATTTCGGTGTTGCCGTCGCCGTTTAGGTCTGAAGCGTAAACGGAATTAGCGCTTCTAACATTTGCAACATCTAACTCTAACGTATCTACTAACGTAAGATTGCCCCCGCCATAGTGCCAGAGGCATAACTGGGGAGTTAACGCTGAATTTTTAAGCATCCTGCCAACCGTAACAATCTCTTGCACTTTGTCACCGTCTAAATCGCCTACAAAAATTGAATTCACCGACACTCCTTCATAATCAGTCTGCAAAGACAATTCGCCATTGCTGCAGTGCCAAATTCTTATGGAGGGAAAATACCCAGTTTCGTTTATGAGGTTGCCAGCGGTAATCACTTCAACCAAACCGTCACTGTCTACGTCAGCAGCATAAACCGCGCCTATGTTGCCGCTCCAACTGTTATTTGCTTTCAAAGTGACGTCTTGTCCATTCCAACTCCAAATTTTAAGCGGTGCTTCAGTGGTTGTTCTTGAACCCTCAATGTAGCGGTACATGAAGCCGCCAGTAACCATTTCTAAAACTCCGTCACCATCCACATCTGCTGTGGCAAGGTTGTGTGTTCCAGAAATGCAGGTTCCTCCAACGCCATAGGTTTCCCAGTGCTGCTCAGCTTCTAACTCAAAATTCCCGTAATGAGAAGAATCCAGTGCGACCACGACTGAAAAGCTGGAGATAAGAAGCAAAAAAACAAAACCCATAACCTTTGCCATCTTATTCATGTAAACCTCTTTCAACCTTGCGACCTCGCCTAAACATTAGATGTTCCATTAATTACTCTGTTTGGTTCCAATAATAAATTTGCTCATATTTTCCAGCCACAGGAAAATGAACGTCGAAATAAACAATGTCTAACCTTAAGCCATAAGTATCCAGCAACTTTTGAGATTGATCCCAAATTTTCTGCGAAGTCTCGTCTGGCTGCCAAACGCCCCAGATTGAATCCTGCGGGTTTCGCATACCCCAACCGTAATCTGGCGGCAGAACCAGCACGGCCTCAGCGTCAATTGGATCACCAAGTCTTCCCTCAACGGCATCATTCCAAAAGCGCTCCAACGCAGCAAAATGCTCATCCGTCAATACACCATACGGGTTGCCTGTAATCTGCGGAAAATTAAAAATTACAACGTAATCCGCGCCTGCCCTGTACGCTGACACCATTTGATTGTACATCTCTGGAGCCGCTATCAAGTAAGGCGGCTGCCTGTACGTCCACGTTATTATGGCGCCCCAACGCTTGTTTTGAAGGTTTGCTGCTCCACGGACAAGTGCGGTTTCTTGAATTATGCTTTGGTTCCAGCCGTACTGCGCCAACAGAACATCGTATCCGCCTAAGTAGTCAAACCAGTAAAGGGCATAGTCAGAGGTGAAGGAAGTGATTGAGAGGTTTTGCAGTTTTTGAAGCCCAGGGTCAGAGTTTAACCCCGCTACAAAGTGGTAAGCGGCTTGACCGTAATCCGCAGGCAATGTATTGTTTAAGGCAAGATCTACTGCTGGTTCATGAAGATAATAATCCGATGTGTTCTGGATTTTTATCCCTGAAAAGTATGAAGTCCAATTATAATCGATCAGTATGCCTCCTGGTTCGTCGTTAAGGTACACGCCGAGAAACTGGTTGCCTAAACGCTGCTTTGCCGATTCAACCCATGGAACCTGCCAAGGATAGTCAGGGTTAAAAAAGCCAAAATAAACGATAATGTCTAAACCCGCATCTGAAGCGTAATTAACGATTTCGTTTAGAGAAGTTTCGTTAACACTAACGGGGCCAGATTGAACCACAAACAAGTTAGTGTACTCCTTAACGCGGTCAATGAGCAGTTTTGCCTCCTCAGTAGTGTTGCCGCCGAAAGCTACACCAACATGAAAACCTGTTTGACGAGGGATGTTCTGGCTTGCCTGCAGGTTCTGCAAATAAACCGCAACTGCCACAACCAAAGCCACGCCAACAAGAATAACTAACAAAATTACGCCCAGAATTTTTTTCATTAATTTGCCTCCTAAACCAGGCAGCTTTTACGGTTTAAAAAAAGGTGGTCTAGGGTAAAATAGGTTTTTTACAAGCGCTGATTGGCTAGTCGATTGGTTTTTTCCATCCACCATTGCTGAATCGTGCAATTAATCCAAAAGGCAGTGACAGCAAAAAGATGTCGATTAAGGCAACATAGGGGGCAAACGGCAGCTTCAACATTGTCTGCAGCATAAGGTTTAAGGTGGAAAACGTCAGAAGCAGAAAGAAGCCGTTGAGCCAGAAGCCGACCTGCCAGCCTTTAAGCTTGTAAATTTGATGTATAATCAAAATGTTGACTACACCAATGATTATGGGTCCTATAATGTAGCCTGTTATGTAATAGAAAATGAAGCCTAAAGGCGGCAGAAACATCATGAATCCATCTTTAGCGTTATCGAGAGCGATTTGAAGAATAATTAGGACACAGACAATCAGCAGTCCATGGATAAGCAACCGCATTATTTGGTTAAATTTTTCTGTTTTAGTTAACATTTTTAGCAATCCATTCACCTACCGCTTGCTGTGCCGGTCTATCCCTTATTCCGTAATAGTCTTCTGCGCTGTTCCAGTATGCTATCCAGCAGCCGCTAAGACCCATGCTCTTGAACAGGTTTAACCCTTTAATTATGAATTCTTTTTGGGCAAAATTGTTGCTGGTGGACATGCCAAACTCGGTTATAACCACTTCTTTGCCAGTTATGCTATGCAGGTTCTCTACAAAGTGGGGCGACAGCACCAGAAAAGCATCCATATACACGTCTAAACCGACAAAATCCAGTTTCTTGCTTAACTCGATTGGCACGTTGCTTCTCAACACGTAGCCAGCGCCAAAGTTAGTGTACAATTTAGCCGACAAATGATAAGATTCAACTATCGAGTAAACCTGCTCAAAGTTTGTAACTATTTCGTCGTCAGTAAACAATGCCCCCACATCCCAAGACGACGACAACTCAGGCTCATTAAGCACCTGAATATACTCCAAGTGCCACCCCCAACGGTTAAGATAATAATTGACTCTTCCAAGGTCATCATGATTTTTCAAGACCAGCGCAACATCCATGTCAAGCTGCTCAGTTGCTTCAAACAACCGAACCGTTTTCTGGTTTGTGAGGTCATTATTGTATGGGTCGTTAGGGTTGCACTCCATTGTTATTCGGATAACGCTGATGCCCAAATTTTTAATTTCTGCCACTTCATCGTAAATCTGCCCCAACTGGTCTTGCTCGTAAACGTAGTGAACGCCAACTTGGAAGGGCGAGTTTGGGCTTCTATCGTCTGAAGAGTAATAGTTGTATGGGAAAAAGATTTGTACAAAAAAGAGAACTATGCAAAACGTTATAATTATGAGGTTTTTAACCATGCTTTTGCTAGTGAAACTCACTATGCCCTGCAATATACTGCCTAAGTGTCCCCTGATAACCTCTTGCATGAACCAAAGATAAAGGCTTTTTCCGTTTTATGGGTTTCTAAACTTCATGCCAACGCTATTTTTAAAGAAGAAGCAGCAGATTAGCAAAACGGTTCAGGAGTCTTCTGAATCTTGTTTTGCCAACTCCACAGATGTTGTGTCGGCGTGGCTTATAGCGGCCTTACGGGTTTCTTTTTTGCTTGGCGGTTCTTGCTCCCTTCCCAGCATAAAACCTTCTTCAGAGGAAGTTATTTCATCGTCAGCAAGCATTTTTTCTCTTTGCGAGGTATCGTAGGGATCCATTGTTTCGTCTTGAGTTTCATCACGGTCTTTTGCCTCATGTTCTCCACTGTAAAAGTACGGCGGAGGAACTTTTTTTCGGACTTTACTCATAATTACCCTTCCATTTTTCGCAGTAACCAAATGTTTGCTTATTTTTCCATTGTTCATTTAGATTTGTGACTGCCGCCTGACAGTTACAACAAAATCAGAAACAACCCATTGTTATGTAGTTTTGCGCAGAATAGAGGGTAAAATCAGCGTTTTTTTCTCATTTCCTACATAAAAAGGGGCTTTTTCACATTGCGTTTTCATTTTTCACTTACAAATCTTTTTATATTTCAGGCGCAGATGAGGTATCGTCACATTAACTCATGTAGTAACCTAAGCTCCTGAGCTTTCGAAAAAAATGGCATGAATGATTCTGTGGCAGGAGAATAAAATAATATTGCAAATACAGTCGTTTAAAGACTTACCTCTAAATAGGGAAGTCTTGAGAAGTATAGAAGAATTAGGGTTTGAGCAGCTTTTTCCCATTCAAGCCCAAGCAATAACGCCCTTGCTGGAAGGCAAAGACGTTATTGGTCAAGCACAAACCGGAACAGGCAAAACCGCTGCTTTCGGCGTTCCAATGGTTCAACGGTTAAACCCTCAAATTAAAGGGGTTCAAGGCTTAATTTTAGTGCCCACCCGAGAGTTAGCTGTCCAAGTCGCCGATAACATGGCAAAATTCAGCAAATACGCTAGAATACGTGTTTTAGCTGTTTACGGTGGAGAATCAATAAACAAGCAAATCCACGCCTTAAATGGCAACATACACATCGTCGTGGGCACTCCTGGACGCATCATCGACTTGATGAAGCGACGCGTGCTCAACTTGTCCTCAATTAGGATTGTTGTTCTTGACGAAGCCGACCGCATGCTGGACATGGGCTTTATGGAAGACGTTGAATACATACTTTCCAGAACGCCGCGTGATAGGCAAACAAGCCTTTTCAGCGCAACCATTGATTCAGCCGTCATGCGCGTTTGCAACAAGTACATGAAAAACCCAGAGCAAATCCTTGTCAGCAAAGACGAAATCGCATTAACACAAATGAAACAGTATTTCACCGTCATCAATCAAGGCGGCAAATTCGATGCTTTATGCAACATTCTTCGTGAAGAAGGCGTTGAGAAAGCGATTATTTTCTGTCGAACCCGCCGAGACACCAGCAGAGTTTCAGATCAACTGTACCGCAGAGGCTTCCGAGTGCAGGCATTGCATGCAGGCTTTACACAGGCACAAAGAGACCGCGCAATTAACGATTTCCGCAGCGGAAGACTCAACCTGCTTGTTGCCACCGACGTTGCAGCCAGAGGATTAGACATTCAAGGCATAACACACATCATCAACTACGACGTACCCATGGATCCCCCAGTGTACTTCCACCGCATCGGCAGAACCGCACGCAAAGGAAACGAAGGCACAGCAATCACGTTGGTAAGCTATGGCGAAATGAGCGACTTCCACAACATTAAAGCTCTAACCAAAACCAAAATTGAAGAAATCATTTCTGCAAAAGCCAAAGCTGAGCAGGAAGATTCAGCAATACAAAGCTTCTACTAAAAACAACCACTTTTCCATTTTACTTTTTTCTTTCATATTTGTCAAAGACTAATCGATTTTAACCTAAGCTCTTTCTTGATGATTTAATCTTGAATTTATAAAAGTAGATTAGCGCACTTGTCACGATTGCAGCAACGATAAAGACAAACGTTATTGTTACAGAGAGGTTAAGTACGGTGAAATTGATGGTTTCAGAGGCAGCCATATTACAAGCTGTATCATTTGCGTACACTACTATACTATGTAAGCCAAA
>CAYMLF010000132.1:0-6279 GCA_964391275.1 uncultured Candidatus Bathyarchaeia archaeon | reverse complement strand
AGACTATAAATAAGGGGGCTATAGTCTCCGAGAGCAAATAAAACTTCCAAATACCTTGAGCTTTCATCACCACTAACCATAAATGGTTGAAAGTATAATCTAAACTGAGGTTCAATTCAAGTAATGTTTAGAGACCCAGTCTGCGGCATGGTTTTAGACGAAAACACAGCCAAATTTAAAATCACCTATGAAGGCGAAACATACCATTTCTGCAGCATAACATGCAAGAAACGGTTCAAGCGTCAACCCCTCAAATTCACAAAATAAAAGAAAAAGAGGGAACGCTAGCTAATTTTTCAGTTTACTGCTTAAAAGTTTTCCACACAAGGGCAGCTAAGAGTCCACCGATTATCGGAGCAAGCCAGAACACCCAAAGCTGATTCAATGCGGTGCCGCCGACAAACAATGCAGGTCCAAGACTTCTGGCGGGATTAACACTTGTTCCAGTTATAGGTATAGTTACCAAGTGAATTAGCACTAAGCTTAAGCCGATAGAGATGCCAGCGAAGCCTTTTGGAGCCAATTTGCTAGTTGAGCCATGGATAACCAGCAGGAAAATGAATGTCATAACTACCTCTGCAATGAACGCTGACGTCAACGAAAACGAGGTAAACTGGTTTGCGCCTAAACCTGAAATAGCCAGATTAAATGATGGTCTACCTGAAGCTATCCCATACAGTATTCCAGCACCAAGAATTCCTCCGACACACTGAGAAACCACGTATAAGGCAGCATCTTTTGAGTTGATTTTGCCCGCGGCAAGCATAGAAATTGTAACGGCAGGATTAATGTGGCAGCCTGATATGCCTCCAATCGCGTAAACCATAGCTAACACGGAAAGACCGAATGCGAAAGAAATGCCCATGTTGCCAATGGTTGAGCCTGCAAAAACTGCTGCTCCGCAACCCATCAGCACAAGCACCATGGTTCCAATTAATTCGGCAACGTATTTCTTAGCAACACTGATTTCAGGTAGCACTATTTCGCTTTGAATTATTTCACTCATCACAATTTCCCCTTTTTGCTTTCAGGGTTTCTAAGTTAGCGCTTATAACAATTTCCCCAAAAACAAAAATCAAAACCAAAGCCGCTGTTAATTTACAGTTTCTGGCTAGGCGAAATATCCATCATCATAAACCCAGACAAGGGCTTAGGATAAAAATCAGTGCTTTTCTCAGGCAACCGCTCATGCTGAAACGCCAATTCCGCAACGGCCTTGGCACTGATTGGATTCACCAAAAAAGCGGCGCTGGCTTCTTTAAGGTCCACTTTTTCAACTGCCGCCTTAGTCCAGCGCTCGTAAATTATGTGCTCATCAATCTTTAAGTCGCCAGTCTTCAAAATCAGCTTGAACACGATATCTCGAAGGATTACAACGTCGAAAATCTTGGTTTCCTTAGACGTGTGGGCATTAACAAACTGGTAAACACTCTCTTCGTGCCTCATGGTTAAACCATAAGCTTTCTTGCCATCGTAAATACAAAACGCATGCTCATTTGCGTGGTTTTCAAGATAACGGTCTAAGGCAGATGTAGAAGGCTCAAGCTCAGATACAACAAAATAGCGGCTAAGCTCTTCCAAAACTGTCGCAGTTATTTTTGCATCTTTAAGCAGGCGGTGAGTGGGCAAAACCACTAAACCTTCATCCTGCACAGGCACCATGTAGCACATGTGAAAATTAAACGCGGAATCCTCTGTCCAATCGACTTTACTGCGCATTTCATCCCGATAAGCCAATGCGCTTTCGTAGCGGTGATGCCCATCATTGATAACCATTTTTTTATCGCTTAACACTTGCTGAAGAAAGCTGATTTTTTCTGGGTCAGTAACTTCCCAAACGGTGTGGTGCACGCCTAATGGGTCTGTTACTTGAAACAGCGGTGAATTTTCCGCGATTTCCCTGAAAAGGTTGATTGTCTTGTTCTCTGGGTCGGGATACATCAAAAAGACGGGTTCAAGGTCTTTCTGAATGGTCCGCAGCATATTTAGCCTGTCAGCTTTCGGCGCTGAATGGGTAAATTCATGGGGAAAAATTACGTTTTCACTGTAAGCGTGCAAGCGCAAAGCGGCTATTAAGCCTGTTCGGACAAGTTTTTTACCGTCTAACCTGTATTCTTGGCGTGAAACAAAAACCGCAGGCTTCTCTTCACGCGCCATAACACCGTCTTTTAGCCACTGCACGATGCGTTGCTTGGCAACCTTGTACTTGTCGTTTTCAAGGGGCAAAATAATGCGGCAATAATTATACGGCGACTGCTCGTAGTACGTTTTTTGCATTTGCGAATCTATTTTGTCATACGGTTGAGTAACCAGCGCTTCTATATTACCAGCTTTAGAAGTGTATTTTACTGCTTTAAACGGTTTAATGTCAACCAAACAGGTCAGCTCACGATTGTTTCTCCAAGACTTCAATAACTCGGTTAGCTATCTGCACACTTGCCTTTAACTGTGACTCTTTAGTTTGAGCGCCAACATGCGGAGTAGCAATCACGTTACTCAATGTTAATAGTTTATTATTTTTCGGCGGCTCCTCTTCAAAAACATCCAATGCAGCAGCTGCAACTTTGCCTGATACAAGCGCTTGGTAGAGGGCTTCAGGGTCAATTACGCCGCCGCGTGAGCAGTCAACGATCATGACGCCTGTTTTCATTTTTTCAAACTCTTTAGTGGATAACATATGCTTTGTTAACTGACTTAGAGGCACGTGGATGGTGATGAAGTCTGCTTGAGGCAGCATTTCGTCTAAAGGAATGAATCTGTCATGCACGCATTCTTCTACGCCTAAAACTTTCATGCCTAAAACAAGAGCATAACGTTCAACTGTTCTGCCTATGTAGCCGCAGCCGATGATGCCCAGGGTTTTGCCGTTGACTTCGCTGCCCATAAGCCGCTCTTTTTCCCATTTGCCCTCACGCATGCTTAAAGTGCCCTGAACAACGTTTCTTGCAAGCGCCAGTATGTAGCCTATGGTTAATTCTGCAACGCTCATGTATGAAACGTGGGGTGTGTTAACGACTTTTATGCCGCGTTTGTTGGCGGTTTGGTAGTCAACGTTGTCTAAGCCTTCGCCTGCTCTGCCGATAACTTTGAGGTTTTTAGCGTTCAAGAGTAAGTCGCCTTTTACTTTGGTTGCTGACCTTACGATTAAAGCGTCATAGTCAGCGATGACTCTTGAAAGCTCTTTTTTCGGCATAGTCCAAGCTTTAGTGACTTGGTAGCCTCTTTTCTCAAGTATTTCTATTCCATCATTTTCTATTTTGTCAGTTACTAAAACTTTGAAGGGCACCCTATTGTATTCCCCAAATTTCATTAATCAAAGCAATAACTTCCTTTATGCCGTCTAGGTTCCATTCGCCCATGTGGCCTATGCGGAAGGTTTTCTCTGCTAGTTTACCGTAGCCAGCTGAAATCAGGTAGCCTTTTTCGCTTAGTTTCTGGTTTAGCTCTTTCACGTTTTTGCCCTGCGTGTTGTTTATGCAACTAACGGTTACTGACGCGTAGCCTGCCTCTGGAAACATTGCGAAGTGCTTCTTAGCCCACTGCTGCGTGTATTGTGCCATGTCTAAATGGCGCTGGTAGACTTTATCGTAGGTTTCCTGCAGCAGAAGATCCATGCGTTTATCCAGCGCGTACAGCATTGAAACGTTAGGGGTAAACGGTGTCTGATGCTTCTTTTCAAACTCAAAGATGTCTACCATGTCAGTGTAGGCGCCTCGGTTGGGCACGGTTTTGGCGCGCTCGATTGCTCGGTCATTAACCAATGCAACCGCTAAGCCTGGAGGCAATGCAAAACATTTTTGCGTGGAAGCAAAGATGACGTCGCAGCCGATTTCTGAGGGAATCAGCTTGTCGCCAGCTAACGAGGAAACGGCGTCAATTGCAAGCATCACGTCGGGGTAGTCTTTGCGTATTATTTTACCGATTTCATGAACTGGGTTTCTCACGCCAGTTGAGGTTTCATTGTGGCAGATGGCTACTGTGTCGTATCCGCCGCCTTCAAGCTTTTCCGCCACCATCTCTGGCTTGATTGCCTTGCCCATTTCAACCTCTATGATGTCGGTTTCTTTGCCGCATGCCTTGAACGTTTGCGCAGCTCTTTGAGAGAAAGCCCCGTTGACGCATGCTAATGCTTTTTGTTTTACTATGCTTCTGCCGACTATGTCAAACCACAGGGTGCCTGAGGCAGTGGTGACTGTGGGTTTGTAGTCTGCTGTTAGTTGGAAGAACTTGGAGATTTTATCGGTTATTCCTCCATAAAAGGTTGAGAATTCTTTTTCTCTGTGACCAATAAGATAACGAGCTTGCTCAGATAGTATTTCTTTACTTACTTCAGTTGGACCGGGAATCAGAAGTTTCTTGTGCATTGCTACCCCTTTGCAAGGAAGGTTCAAATTGAAAATATAAGGCTTTATGCTTGAGAGAAGGAATAGTTTATCGTTAAAAACGTTTTTGCTAAAAATCAAGCCCAGTTTCAAATTTTGGCAATGGCTCACTTGGTGTTTTAGCTGGATAATTAATGGTTTTGTCTATAGTTTTTTTCTAAATTTAGAACTCAGAAAGTATTTAAGCGCATACTTGCCTTTAGGCTCGACAGGAGATGAACATACGTCAAAGATTACGTTGGTTCTGCAATTGCTCAGCGACGGCGATTGGCATAAAATCGAAGAGTTAAAGCAGGCTATAGGGTTTGACGAGTATGAAATTGCAGAGTTAATGGGTTTCTTGGGAAAATACGGTTTCGCCACCGTTGACAATACACGGGTCCGAGTTAAAGTTAACCCTGATTTTCAAAAACTGCTGATCCAGAAAGGCAATGAAAACGCGTTTTAAGACGTTGCCTTAGAAGTTGTTTGTGCAGCTTCTATTCTCTTTAGAATCTCATTGTGGTCTGCAGGTTTCTCCATTATTACGCTAGCTTTGTTTTCGCCTACAATTTTGCAGAGCGCTTTAGCTGTTTTGCCTTCAATGAGAATGTTTTCTGTTTTGCCTATGCCAAACAAAGCATCTAGTTCTTTGGTTGAGTCGATAACTTTGGAGGTCAGCATGGCGTAGTTGAGGAGTTTATCAGGGTCGTTTAAGTCGATTGTTGCTGCGGTTTCGCTTTTGAGTATATAGCCAGTTGTTTTGTAGGCTGGGGTTTTTCGCATTTCAACTAAGGCATTGTTTAGGTTTGTGTACTCAAGAGTTTCTTCTTCAGCAGGCTTAACTGTGGCATCTTCCGCTGAGTCTGTTGTTGGGGTCACTGCGGTGGTGTTTTTAGCTTTTACCATGTTTTTTCCCTCTTAGTTTATGACTGGCTTCACCATGACAAGTTCGCCCTTGGAAACTTCAAGGATTGACATGATTCGCTCGGGAACCTGTATTATGCCTTTTGTGTGGTTTTCTTCTTTAATGGGTTTGAATCGGCATTTTACGGTTTTGAGTTTTAGGTTTTCGATGCTTACTCTTTCGATTATTTTGCCCTCGTAGAGATCACTCCAGCTGGCTAGAACTTCGCTGTCAATGCGCACTGTGTCTGGCGTGACAAATAAACCGCTGAGTTTTTCCACCATCAGCTGGTGTACCGGCGGTTTGGGCAGGAGCGGTTCAGAGTCAATTATGGCTGCTGGCACCTCCTCCTTTGGGGCTTGGATAGTTTGTTTTACGGTTTCAGGCTCGGCTTTAGGTTTAGCTTGCTCTGCTTTGGCGGCTTTTTTGCCTGTTTTCGGTTTTTCTGGCTGGGGTTTTTCTGCAGGCTGGGTTTCCCTGTTTTCCCTCTGTTGACTCAGTAGTTTAATTATGGTTGGAATTAAAACGCGGTTTAATGCATAAACAACTTTTTCATCCGCGCTCTTAGAGGAAACCGTCACAAGATAATAGTCAGCCAAGCATGCGGTAAAGCAGATTTGGCTTTTTTCGCCAGTAACAGTCAAGCTTTCTAAACCGCCCACGGCATCCATGTGCTTAATCATTTTGTTGAAAACTTTTATGGCGCTCATAATGGTTTCTTGACGGGTAGTGTCGTCTTGAGCGATTATTTCGCCGCCTTTTCTAAAAATGAAAGCGCATGATATGTCGGGGCTGAAGTTTTTTATCTCACTTACTGCAGCTTGAAGGGTAAGTGAAGGGCTGGAAATCATTTTTGAGGTTTACTCCAGTAAGGTCAATAGATTTTGAATAGTATACGTTCTGGAATACCCTCTGTTTCAACAACTAAGTATTTGAGGCCATCCGTGTCGCCAAGTTGGTCAAGCCATTTTAGTGCTTCGCGAGCTTTCTGCAATACTAAAAGGCGTTCTT
>CAYMLF010000131.1:0-6315 GCA_964391275.1 uncultured Candidatus Bathyarchaeia archaeon | reverse complement strand
TCTTAAATCGCCCTTGTCATGTGCATAGTTTCTAGAATACAATAATGCAAAGCCAAAAAGAAAGCGTGTATAAGCTTAACGCTTTGAAATGGTCTGCTGTAGCCATTTCCAGTGTGGTAATCGTTGAAGTTGTGATTGGTTTAGCCGTTAACAGTTTAGCCATTTTAAGCGATGGACTACACGCCACCCTGGATGTTTTGTCAAGCGTTATGCTGTTTTTTGCAGCTCGCGCCGCGCTCAAGCCGCCAGATGAAGAACACACGTATGGTCACGAAAAGTTTGAAGCAATAGGCGGGCTTATTTCAGGGCTCATTCTGATTGGAGTAGCATTTTTAATTTTCTACGAGGCAGCAACACGAATTATAAGCGGCGCTCATTTTACTGAAGGGCTGCAATTCTTTGGTTTCATAGCAATCGGCTACACGTTATGCATAGACATCGTCAGATTAACAATCTTTAGAAAAGTCCAACATGTAGAGGGCGCTTCAGTTAAAGCAGGCTTAAACGATGCACTAGCCGATTTCAGCTCAAC
Source organism: uncultured Candidatus Bathyarchaeia archaeon (assembly GCA_964391275.1). Classification (GTDB taxonomy): domain Archaea; phylum Thermoproteota; class Bathyarchaeia; order Bathyarchaeales; family Bathycorpusculaceae; genus Bathycorpusculum. The sequence continues at coordinate 5,783 of CAYMLF010000131.1, read as the reverse complement.
CATAATCGCCCTTGTCGGCTTTGGACTTGCAACCATCGGCTTTGGCGGAACCGACGCTTTTGCATCAATCTTCTTGGGCATCATGCTCAGTTATTTAAGCATAAAACTAGTTCGCGGATGCATCAATGAGTTAAGCGACACTGCATCCAAAGAGATGCTCTCCAAAGCCCGACACATCATCACTTCATGCCCAGGCGTGATAAAAAACGAAAACCTCAAAGTCAGAAAAGCGGGCTCAAAGTTTTTTGTGGATGCAACCGTTCAGGTTCCTAACTTAATGAGTCTTGAAGAAGCGCACACTTTAGCCTCCAAAATTGAGGATTGCTTAAAAGACGGCTTTGGAGGAAACGTTGATGCCACAATACACATTGAGCCGTGCGAAAATGAGACTGAAATGAATCAGGTAATTAAGAAATGTGCAAGTGTTAACGGCGTTAGTGAGGTTCACGACATCTCCACCATTTATGCAGGCGGCAAACTCTACATCACTCTGCACGTGTTTGTTGACCCAAAGTTGTCGGTTGAAGAGTCACACAAAATTGCCGATAAAATTGAGGCGAGAATGCATGAGTGCATAAAGCCGCTGGAAAACGTTACTGTTCATGTTGAGCCTTCAGGCGCCATAAAGGGTAACGAGTTAAATGAAGAGCAGTTGCGCAGGGTAGTGAGTGAAACAGTAAAAAATGTGGCGCCTGGTTTGCGGGTTACCAAAATTTTGACCTACGCCGCGGAGGGTAAACGTTACATAAACATTGACTGCTGCTTTACTAAGCATGTTAAAATAACCTACGCCCACAGGATTGCGTCTGAGATTGAAAAAGAGACTAAGGAGCGTTTTGCTAACGCCGTTGTAACTATACACATAGAGCCCGACTGAACCTAATTGAACTAAATAATTTTGCATTTTTTCAAGTGCTATGTTGCCTATAACGATATAAAAAGCAGCGACGCTAGTTTACATGTGCTTTTTAGGGTTTGAGAATATAAATGGTTGAACCCACAGTTTATAATATTAAAACGCAGGTTCCCGCTAGCTACATGGCTAAACTTTTCGATTTTATTCATAGTCAGTATTTGTTGCCTCAAAAGGAGCGGTTTACTGATTTTGCTAGGCAGACAACCAGTGAGGCTGATTATCTCAGCTATACAGTGACGAATGCTCAGGGAGATAAGCTCTTGAAGGTTGAGGCTAAAAGCGATGACCAAATAGAAATGAAAGTTACGCCGATCGGTCCTCAAGTCACCTCTGCAAGTGTTGAAGAGGCTAAACAGGACATCGTCATCGCTTTGCAGATGTTTAAGGAGAACGCTCGTAAAGCAACCATGTACTTTGCTTGGCGTGAGGGCGAGGAAATTGTTCCTGAAGCATACACTAAACCAGAGAAGTCGTTTAATCGTCTTTTTTTGGAGACCCAAATTTTGTTTTTCGTGGTCTTCATTGTTTTCGGAACAACAATTTTTATTTTTCTAGCTTCGATTTTTCCTGAGTCTTTTTGGATTGCGCCACTGGTTCTAATCGGGGTTCAGTTTGTTTTTGTTTTCTTTTCCAACAAATTTATTGCGCGGTCAGCGGATTGGCACATTACCAAGAATAATCCGATTATTCATATTTTAGAGTTTTATTTGCCCATTGGCGAGAAAAGGTCGGTTAATCAAAAGTTTTCTCGTGAAAAATTGATTGCCATTAAGAAGGAGATTTTTGATGAAATAATATCTAAGAATGGCAAGTTAGTTCCCGAGGTTGTTCAAGAAATTTTTGCGAAGCATGGAATTGAGGCAGATCTTGGCAACATGAAAGTTAAGCGCGTCAACATTTACGAGATTGTTAAAGGTATAGCTGACCGCTTCAAGTTTCCGCTTCCGAAGATTGTGGTTTCAAACACGATGGTTCCCAACGCTGCCGCTTCGGGTCCCAGCCCTAAACGCGGTTTGGTTTTAATTACGACCGGGCTTCTTGTTCAGTTGGAAGAGGCTGAAATCGTGAGTGTTTTAGGGCATGAGTTTGGTCATCTTAGAGGTCGAGACCCGCTTATTCTATACGGGTTGACTTCTGCTGAGTTCTTGTTCCGTTTTTACGTGTTGTTTCCTTTGTTGCCTCTGCTCTTTTCCACTTTCCTTTTCTTTGTTTACTTTTGGGGAGTCATGGTTGTTATTTTCTTTATAGCCAAGTTTTTTGAAGCACGAGCGGATCTTGTTTCTGCAATGATGATTGGGCAACCCACGGTTTTAGCGAATTCACTGGAAAAAATCGGTTTTCAACGCTTACTTTATGAGCGAACACCATCTTTCCGCGTTCAAGAATGGCTTGGTTTAGACCCGCATCCGCCCATCTACTTCCGCGTTGACCGTTTAGAAAAGCTCTCGCCTGAAAAAATCAAGCACCCGCTGATTCAATCAATTAAAGATGTAACTTCAGGATTTATCGCCAGTCTGTAGCGTATCCATGTGTAGTTTTGTTGCACTAATTTGGGATAACTTTTTTATTTTCTAACTTGTACTTTGCATAAAAGGTGGATTGCTTTTCTCACACAACAGATAAAGAAAAATAGTAACGTGAAAATTTACGTTGCCTTATGCATAATTCTAGTGGTAGGCGCTTCAGTTGCCTTCTACGGTTTAGACCAGCTTCTCATCAAGTTGGATTCTGCTAGTCCGAACCAGTTGGCGACTGCCCGTGTCTCGCATTGGTCGGGCTATCTTGTTGATTTAAACCTTGCTAATCGGTCACAGGGAGTAACCAGCGTTAGTGGGACATGGACTGTCCCAAGCGTGATTGCGTCGGAAAACGATACTTTCTCATCTGTTTGGGTTGGCATAGGCGGGTATGGAGAAACAAGCTTAATTCAAGCGGGCACTGAACAGCATTGTGTAGATGGACAGGTGGAGTATTTTGCGTGGTATGAGCTGTTACCCAAAACAATCAATAGAATTCACACGATAACCATTTACCCAGGCGACAGCGTTACAACAACAATAACGCTGCTTGATTTTGAAGAAAGCTCTTGGCTGATAAAAATAGAAGACCACACTCGAAGCACGGCATTTCAAAGAACCGTAACCTATAACTCAACAATGAAAAGTGCGGAATGGATAGTTGAAAGACCCACTGTTAATGGCAAAATTAGCACTCTTGCAGATTTTGGCACGGCAACCTTAACCAATTGCACTGCTACTATAAACGGTGTTTCAGGTTCAATTTCTAATTTCACTTATACGCCAGTTGTGATGGTTGACGGTGACGACAATGACCTTGTTTCAATTACTCCTGTACGTAATGACGGAGCAAGCTTTCAAGTAACATACATTAAGCCCACTGATAAAAAGCCAGTGACAACCCAAACCACACCCTAAACAGCAGGCGCTTAGTCCTCAAAAACTTTTATTCTTAACGCTGAGAATATTTTTTTAAGCGACTGCAGCTTTTGATGGTGCCATATTTTGAGTTATTCTATCCAGTTAATCAGCCCAGAAGAAAAAGATAGACTTATAGCCAAATATAATTCAAGGTTACTCTACACAAGCAAAGCCCTGATTTACGGTTGCTGCATAAAACTTCTCACCGAGTCTGAACAGGTAAAGGACTTGTGGGAAGACAATTTTTTCTCGATGAGCGAGGACATTCGGTCGCATGGCAGATTGATTGTTCTTAAAGAGTTGGGACAGCCCTTTAGCGTGAAGTATGATGCATACACGAAAACTGCTTTTTTAATAAACGTGGATTTTTACGGTTGGGTAAAAAGCATAGCTTTAGCAGTAGCCAGCGACGTCCTTGAGGATGAACATAAAATCAACTCTGTTCACGGCGCTGCTATCGACATAAGCTGCCTTGGAGTGTCAATAATTGCACCTTCCGGCACAGGCAAAACCACGCATTCTTGGGGTTTGCTGCAGATTCCTAAGGCAAGGCTGGTTTCGGATGACTGGTATTTTGTGCGTTTAAGTAACCGTGAACCTTTAGCGTTTGGTTCAGAAAAAAACACGTATATTCAAGCTGACATTGGCAAAATCTGGAACCTGTATGAAAAACTCGTTGATAAAGCAAGGCTTGATCAGCGTGGCAGAGCGATAGTGAATATTCGTTGGATTGTTGGAAACGGAGGCGTAATTCCAATGGCTACCATTCACAAGGTTATTCTTCTTAAAAGAGATGCTTCTGACGTAAACATTGTTATGCCATTAAGTATTGAAGAAGCCTTGCAGTTTCTTTTAGAGAACAACTTTTGCAACCCCCATCAATTAGTTAGGGATGAAAGAAAGCTTGCGCTTCGAACAGAATTTTTCCGCAGTTTTCTCAAAGAAACCGACATATACCTCGTGAACACAATTGGCAACCCACAAGATACGCAAAGTGAGATTCGCGCTGCTATTGGATTAGAAGAGTAGTTCAATTGTGGCATAAAAGTAATAAAGCATAGGTAGCAAGTAAGCAGTCGTTTGAAGGAGGAAAGAAAGGTTGAAGCTAATTTACGTTGCAATTGACGGCATGGGAGATTTGCCGATAAAAGAGTTAGGAAACAAAACCCCTCTTGAAGCAGCAGAAACACCTAATTTGGATGCTTTAGCGAAGAACGGTAAAACAGGGTTAATGTACACGGTTGGAAAGGGTATAGCGCCTGAAAGTGATGTGGCGGTTATTTCTCTTTTAGGTTATGACCCATTCAAGTACAGTACTGGCCGAGGCGTAATAGAAACTGTCGGTGCAGGCGTGGACATGAATGATGGCAATTTAGCGTTGAGATGCAACTTTGCAACTTTAGGTGAAGGCAGAAACATCCTTGACCGTCGAGTTGCCCGAAGCTTAACTACACAGGAAGCAGTAGACTTAGCCCAAGCCGCTAACGAGCAGATACATTTGGAATCTTACCCCGCTACTTTTGAATTTAAAAGCACGCTGGGGCACAGAGCGGTTGTCGTGTTTAAAAGCAAAGCTGAACCTCTTTCAAGCAAAATCTCAAACAGCGACCCAGCCTACATAATTGTGAACGGTTTAGGGGTAGCTAAAGAAAAAGTTGAGATGGTATTGAAAACTTGTGAGCCGCTTGATGATTCGGATGCTGCAAAAGCGTCGGCTCAGTTGGTAAACGAGTTCATCAGCAAAACCCATGAATTATGGGAGAATCACCCGATAAATAAGAAACGTGCAACCGAGGGTAAACTTAAAGCAAACGTTATCTTAACACGAGACGCATCTGACTCCTTGCCCAAGTTCTTCAACATTAACAATCATTACGGCGTTGATTTTGCGGCGTTAGCGGATATGCATGCTGAACGGGGCATTGCAAAGCTGGCAGGGATGGATGCGACGCTTCTTCCGCCGCCATCTGGAGACTTAGAGCACGATTACGATGTACGCGTTAAAGCGTTGATGGATGCTTTGCCAAGGCATGACTGCTTCTACATTCATCTTAAAGGGCCAGATGAGCCGGGACATGATGGCAAATGCGAGTTGAAAACAAGCATAATTGCAGCTGTCGACAAATACTTCTTTGGTCCCCTGCTGAAGCAGATTTCTCTTAAGGACACGCTTATCTGCGTTACAACTGACCATGCCACTCCGTGCTCATTGAAAGTGCACAGTGACACGCCAGTGCCGATTCTGATTTCAGGCGACTCATTAGGGCAACCAGATTCTTTCAAGTTTTGCGAAAGAGAGGCTGCCAAAGGCAGTTTAGGCTTGCTTGAGCATGGCTACGAATTGATGCCAAAGCTTATGGCAATGCTTAAAAAATAATTTACTTTTTCCTATACTAAATTGCCCGATTACTCTTTCTTTATTTTGGATT
>CAYMLF010000130.1:0-6328 GCA_964391275.1 uncultured Candidatus Bathyarchaeia archaeon | reverse complement strand
CTTGAAAAATCTGAACGCGACTTCATAGACACGCTGATACGAGAAGGAAAAGAGCCAGGCATTAAACCGTTAATCTCCAAAATGCTTGAAGTCTACAAAAACATGATGATTTACGACTGGAGGTTCCCAGGAGAATACTACTGCGGCATCAGTCGAATAGCATACGTAAACGTTGAACTGCTCAACATCTTAATTCAGCAAATTCCCAGAGAAAAATGGCGTGAAATGGGAAAAAAAATGGGTGATGCACTCAAAGTCTCCATGGAAACAACTCTTGGCGTAGACGCCGCCAAACAGGAGAATTGGGAAGCAGTTTTCAAGCGGTTAAGCGTGCAGGGCTTTGGGGACTTTATACAGAAGGACAAGTATCTGCTGCTAAAAATCCCCTTCATCAACGAAGCATTAATTTGGGAAGGCATACTGGAAGGTCTCTTTGGAATTAGGCTGGAAACGAAGAATTCTATACCGCCGCTTGTTTTCGAAATAAAAGGCTCAGCTTCACCAATTTAGCAGTTCATTTTTTTCAATAATTAAATATTAATGAAGCAAGTTTATATGTAAGAAGGCAGTTTAGGTGTCTTCCAGTGATACATGATGAGGGATTGCGTTCATACAAGGCGATTGCCTTCATTCAATCTGAAAGCAGAACGCGAGTAAGCAGTAGACCATTTAGTTATTTAGAATTAGGCGCAACCCCGTCAAGAAACGTTTTGTCACTCAAACCAAAAACAGTTAGAATACTCTCTAAAAATTTAGGTGAAAAAATTTATGGATAAACTCAAATTTGCAATACCAAAAGGTTCCCTAGAAAAAGCAACTACAGAATTCTTCTCAAAATCAGGGTTCAAAATCGGCACAACCGAACGGACATACCGACCCACAATCAATGATCCCCAAATAGAAATGAAAGTGCTCAGACCACAAGAAATTCCCGTGTTTGTCAGCGAAGGCCTGCAAGATATCGGCATCACTGGAGAGGATTGGGTTAAAGAGAACCGTGCAGACGTTGAAATTCTCCAGAATCTGGAGTATGGAAAAATTCGCTTAGTCGTTGCTGTGCCCAAAGACGTTGCTCAAAAAGACATAAACGAATATATGGAGTACATTTGGAGCCAAGGCAGAAACTTCCGCATCAGCACCGAATACCTAAATATAGCCTCAGAATACATCAAAAGCCAACCTAACTACAAGAAACGCTTTGGCAACGCTGATCCCATTCTTGTTACGCCATGGTGGAAAAAAGGCGATAATCCTAAAGCAAAAATTTTTCTTTCATTCGGCGCAACTGAGGCTAAGCCGCCGGAAAATTCTGATTGTATCATGGACGTAACTGAAACGGGAACAACAATTGAAGCAAACAACCTTAAAATCATTGACACAGTTCTGCGTTCATCTGCCACCTTAATTGCCAATAAAAAAACGCTTGAAGACCCAGAGAAGCGCGAAAAAATCTATGATATAGTCGCTTTGCTTAAAGGCGTTGTAGATGGCTCTAAGAGAATACACATCTTTGTTAACGTTAAGAAGGATAATCTGCAGACGCTACTCACGGAGTTGCCAGCGTTGAAGAATCCAACTATTTCGCCGCTTGCGGATGAAGGCTGGGTTGGCGTAAACACGGTTATCGAAAAAGACTGCCTAATTGAGTTGCTGCCGAAAATCCGTAAAATAGCACAGGGCTTGGTCGTTTATGAGCCGAGGCAGGTTTTGGCTCTTGATGAGATAGGTAAAAGAGAGGAGAAGGCATGCAAGAAGGAAACATGATAAGAGTTTGGCAAGCCCAAAACTTGCCAGATGGCTGGTACAGGCGGCAAACCGCAGATGCAAAAGCCAATGTGCAACTGGAAAGCAGCGTTAAAGCCATAATCAGTCAGGTACGCAAAACAGGCGACAAAGCACTAATCGAGCTTGCAGAAAAATTTGACAAAGCCAAACTCACTCCCGAAACGCTCAGGGTGACCCCTGAAGAAATACAGGAAGCCTACAAAACCACAACTTCCGAGCAAATTGAGGCTTTGCAGTTTATGAAGCAAAGAGTAAGCGTGTTTCAGAAGCAGTTGCTTAGCCAAACTGAAGTTAAAGCCTTCAACGAAGGTATCATGGTTCAAACGGTTCTGCGCCCCATCGACAGCGTCGGCTGCTACGTTCCCGGTGGTCAAGCCGCGTATCCAAGCACGGTGATTATGACTGCCCTTCCAGCGAAAATTGCTGGCGTTCCACGCGTCGTCGTTTGTTCCCCCTCGAACGCTGAGGGCAAAGTTAACCCGTTGGTTCTGGTAGCCGCTGACATTTGCGGTGTAGATGAAGTTTACAAGGTTGGCGGCGCCCAAGCAATCGCCGCGTTAGCGTATGGAACACAAACCATAGCGCCTGTGCGCAAGATTGTGGGGCCAGGCAGCAAGTACGTTACGATGGCGAAGATGCTGGTTTCCACTGACGTGGCAATTGACATGCCGGCTGGTCCAAGTGAAGTGCTTATTTTAGCTGACGAATCCGCTGACCCGCGGCTTATCGCTTTTGACATGATTTCTCAAGCTGAGCATGGCGGAGACAGCGTTGCTGGGTTAATCACCACTTCAGAGAAAATTGCGTCTGAAGTTCAAAAGAATCTGGCAAAGTTTGCTACTGATGCGCCAAGAGGAGAAAAAGTTAGGGAATCCCTTGAGAAGTATGGGTTCATCATAGTCTGCGGTGACATGGATAAAGCGGTTGAATTAACTAATCAATTTGCGGCGGAGCACTTAGAAGTTATAACCAAAGATGCCTCAGCACTTGCCAAGTGGCTTGTGGGCGGCTTAATTTTGATTGGACAATACAGTCCTGTTGCGTTGAGCGATTACGGCAGCGGAACCAACCACGTGTTACCCACAGGTGGCTTTGCAAAAGCGTTCTCAGGCTTATCCACAATAGATTTCACGCGCCGCGTAAGCATTGCTGAATGTTCTAAGCCTGGACTCGAGAAAGCGAAAGCCAACATTAAAGTGTTAACTGACGCGGAGGATCTTCCCAATCACTACAAAGCAGTAGAGGCAAGGTTTAACCGATGAATGAATCCTACAGGAAATGGATTAAGCAGAAAATCGAGAAACTCCAGGCAATCGACTGTTACTCAGCGGGAGCTACGCCTGAAACCTTAGCGAGCCAAATCGGGGTTTCAACAAGTAATATTGTGAAGTTAAACTTTAACGAAAACCTGTTTGTTGACCGCACTCGGCAGTCAGCTTTGATTAGAGAGTTGGCTGACGAAATTGATTTACGCATGTACCCAGAGGATGAAGTGCCTAAGCTTGCGGAAAAAATCGCTGAGTACATGGAGGTTCCCAAAGAGTTTATTGTTGTTGGCAATGCAGGTGACGAGTTAATTGACCGCGCAATCCGCCTCTTCATCGAAAAAGGCGACTTTGCCGTCTCGTTTACGCCATCGTTTGCTATTCCGCGTCTGTGCGTTAAACGTCAAGAAGGCGAATACGTCATGGTGCCGCTTAAAGACGATTTTCAGCTTGACGTTCAGGGCATGTTAGCAAAGTTTTCTGATAAAACGCGTTTGCTCTACATTTGCTCGCCCAACAATCCAACCTCTAACCAGATGAAAACTGAGGACATAGAAAAACTGGTTCAAGCGTTTCCTGGAGTCGTCATCTTGGATGAGGCGTATGGCGAGTTTGCTGATTACTCGTTTGTTCCAAGAATCCGCGAGTTTCCCAACATGATTATTCTGCGAACGTTTTCCAAAGCGTTTGGGCTGGCGATGTTGCGGCTTGGCTATTGTGTTGCGAACCCTGAACTCGCGAAAATTTTAACTGAAAAAGCTCCATTGCCCTATCCCGTGAGCGGCTTCACCGTTCGCATGGGCATCAAAATGCTAGATAACATGGACATAATGCGTACTGCCGTTTCGGCGTTGAAGGCTGAGCGGGGAAAATTCATAAATGCTCTAAACCAAATAGAGGGAATACAAGCCTTCGATTCGAAAGCGGATTTCCTGCTGATAAACGCCGAAAAGCCTGCTGACGAAGTGTATGAGAAGCTGCTTAAGCGTGGCATTATGCTTAAGAAGTGGGGCAAACTGCTTCAGTACGATAACTGTTTCCGCGTGACGGTTGGCTTGCCAGAGATGAACCGTAAACTAATCGAGGCGTTAAAACAAATTCAAGAGGAATAAAGGTGCGAATAAACCAAGTTTACCGTAAAACCAAAGAGACTGAAGTTAAAGCTAAAGTGAACCTTGACGGCGAAGGAAAAGTAACCGTAAACACTGGCATAGCATTTCTTGACCACATGATAACTTCGCTTGCCACCCACAGCCTAATCGATATTGAAGCATCCGTTAAAGGCGACCTTGCACACCACAGCATCGAAGACTTAGCCATCGGCTTAGGTGAAGCGTTAAACAAGGCACTGGGTACACGAGAAGGCATCACACGCTTTGGCAACGCAGCTGCCCCCATGGATTGCTCACTCGCGTTTGCCGCTGTCGATTTAGTGAAGCGTCCATACTTTAAGATTGACCTTAAACTGAGAGGCAAAAAAATAGAGGACATGCCAACTGAGGACATCAACCACTTCTATGAATCCCTAACAACCGCGTTGCAAGCTAACGTCCACATGTTTGTCGAGTACGGAAGCAACGACCACCACAAAGCAGAAGCCGCAACCAAAGCCCTTGCGCTTTCGCTTAGGCAAGCGGTAGCTGTTGACCCAAGACGTAAAGGTGTGCCAAGTTCTAAAGGAGTCATTTAATGCCAAAAGTAGTGATCTTTGACTATGGTGTAGGTAACCTGTTAAGTCTCCAATGTTCCTTGGAAAAGACTGGTTTAACAGTTGAAATTGCCACTTCTAAGCAGGAGCTTTCAAAAGCAGACGCCATCGCTTTGCCTGGTGTTGGAAATTTCAGCGCCGCTATAACCAAAATTGATGCAGTCAAAGAAACCCTGCAAAATAAGGTTCAGGAAGGAACCCCCATGCTGGGTATTTGTTTGGGGCTGCAGTTGTTTTTCAAAGAAAGCGAGGAAGGTCCGGGAAACGGTTTAGCATTCTTTGAAGGTAAATGTCTGCGGTTGCAAGGAGCTTTGAAAGTGCCTCACATGGGTTGGAACACATTAAACGTTGTTAAGCAGAATGAGCTGTTCTTAGACGTGAAAGAAGGCTCTTACGTTTATTTTGTTCACTCGCTCTACCCTGTACCGACTGACCAGTCTATAGTTTGCACTAAAACCGAGTATGGTTCAGCGTTCACTTCAGCTGTGGCTAGCAAAAACATTTATGGCACTCAGTTCCACCCAGAAAAGTCAGGCGAGGTAGGTTTACATATTTTAAGGAACTTCGCTAAGATAGTAAAAAGGTGAAATGAAATGCAGTTGATTCCAGCAATAGATTTAATGAATGGAAAAATCGTTCGCTTAACACGCGGTGAAGCCCAAACCGCAAAAACTTACAATCAATTCGGTAGCCCAGTGGAAGCTGCCATGCGGTGGCGTGATGAAGGAGCAGGCAAACTTCACATTATCGATTTAGACGCAGCTTTTGGCAAAGGTAACAATCATGAAACCATCACTAAAATCGCTCAAAGCGTTAATTTGCCTATTCAAGTGGGCGGCGGCATACGCAGCTTTGAGGTTGCTGAAAAACTCTTCAAAACAGGCATCAGTCAAGTAATGTTGGGCTCGTTGGCGTTTAGAGATTTTTCAGTGATAGAACGTCTTCAAGAGAAGTTTGGCAAAGACAGCGTTGTTGTTGCGTTAGATAACAAGAACGGGTGGGTTATGATTGAGGGTTGGCTTACGGCAACTGACATGACCCTTATGGAAGCGCTGGAAAAGTTCACTGAACTGGGCGTTAAACGATTCCTTATAACCTCGATTACGCATGACGGATTACTTAGCGGTCCAGAACTTGAAGTGCTAAGCGAAGCTGTAAAGTTTTCAGACGCCAAAATTATCGCTGCAGGCGGAATCAGCAGCATAAACGATTTAGTCAGCCTCAAAAATATAGGCGTAGAAGGTGCAGTAATCGGCAAAGCACTCTACGAGGGCAGATTCACATTTAGTGAAGCAATACAGAAAATAGGAGTCTAAAAAAATGGCTTTAGCAAAAAGAATCGTACCCTGCCTTGATGTTAACCATGGAAAAGTGGTTAAAGGCGTAAACTTCGTGCAACTAAAACAGGCTGGCGACCCAGTGGAGTTGGCTAAACGCTACTCAGACGAAGGCGCTGATGAACTGGTCTTTCTCGACATCACTGCGTCGCATGAAAAACGTGACATTATGCGTAAGTACGTGGAAGGCGTCGCCAGAGCCATAAGCATTCCATTCACGGTGGGCGGCGGCA
>CAYMLF010000129.1:0-6435 GCA_964391275.1 uncultured Candidatus Bathyarchaeia archaeon | reverse complement strand
CCAAAACAAAAAACCAACCCAAAACACAAACCCTCAAAACACCTCTTTCTGCACAAACAACCAAGAAGAAAAAAAGAGTTGGAAATGCTTATTATAGAGCCTTGCTTATTGCTGGATACGGAAGGAACAAGTTTGAGTGACGAATTATCAAAATTACCGCCTAACGTTCAAGAAAGACTACTAAGGCTCCAACAGCTACAACAAACCCTGCAGTCCATCCTCGCACAGAAACAGCAGGTTGAAATGGAAAAAAGCGAAGTAGAACAAACCCTCGCTGAACTAGCAAAAACCGCTGACGACGCAGTAATCTACAAGGCAATCGGTTCACTGCTGGTTAAATCAGAAAAAGCCAAAGTAGACGCAGACTTAACCGAACGCAAAGACCTACTCGCCACACGCAGCACAGTCATCGCCAAGCAGGAAGAACGCATACGCAGCCAAGTTAAAGAAACACAAACTAAACTGCAAGAAGACATAAACCCAGTAACGGGTCAACAGTAACTTTCTTACTTAGGTGAAACATGTTTGGTAGAGCTGGGTTTACCCGAGCTAACTACCGAACAAACAGAAACCTTATGCACAACAGCAGAAAACGCAGCCAAAAAACACATTTTATCTAAAATTACCCCAAAAATGATTGACCAAATAGACATCAGCGTGGAAGCAGAAGGCACAAAACCAGTCAACCTAACAGTCGAAATAAACCTTGTTTTAAACTCAACCGCCAAAAACCTTGACGCAGACACGCTGGTTAAAGAAGCAGTCGCCAAAGCACATTTGGCAAGTGAAAACTTTCTGAGAAAACTAACATGACCCTAAACCAAATAATTGATATCTTAAAAGAGCAAGAAGCAACTTTTGTTTTACTACTTTGTCACCGTAGCGCTGACGCTGACGCGGTTTGTTCAGCATACGCGTTTCAAGGCTTACTGAAAAGGTTTCTGCCCGATGTAGTGGTTGAAATTGGAACACCACAGGGAATCAACAAGCCAGTTAAGCTGCTTCTTGAACACATGCCCATAACGGTAAACCAGAAACCAAACATTGAATCAGCAAACGTCATAATCCTGCTAGACACCAACACTATTGAGCAGCTTGACGAAGTCGTCGACCGCCTAAAGCAAACCACTGCGCCACTGATAATAATCGATCATCACACGCCAAACCCAGACACTGAAAAACTCTGCAAGCTCTGCATAATAAACGAGGAAGCAGCAGCCACATGCGAAATAATCTACGGCATGTACAAGCAAGCAAACATCCAGCCCAACCTCAACGAGGCACAAGCATTATTCACGGGCATAGCGTTTGACACACGCCACTTTGCATTAGCTGACTCGGACGTTTTCAGAATCATAGCCGACCTCGTAAACGCTGGTGTAGACGCTCAGGAAATGCTGGCGCTTTTCTCCAACCCAATCGACAATTCAGAACGCCTAGCTAAACTTAAAGCGTGCAAACGAGCAAAAATCACCAGAATAGGCCAATGGATAATCACAACGTCTCACGTTAGCGCTTATGAAGCCTCCGCGGCAAAATCCCTTGTAGATTTAGGCGCTCACATGGCAGCCGTCGCAGGCAAAAAAGAAGACACCCTAAAAGTCAGCTTGCGCTGTAACCGCGACTTCACACAGAAAACAGGCGTTCACTTAGGAAAAGACCTTGCCATGCCTCTTGGAGAGCAACTTCAAGGCGTCGGCGGAGGACACGCGATGGCTGCAGGAGTCAACGCAAAAGGTGAGATAGATGAAGCCTTAAAGCTGTGCCTTAATCTTTTGAAGGCTAAAATACGCGATAATGCGTAGCTACGCTTAAATGAAGCGTATTCTATGCTTTGACTAAGCAGGCACAATACGATGGCGATAATTGAAATAAGCAATCTCTCGTATACGTATCCTGGAGCTTCAAAGCCGTCTGTAAACGATGTTTCCCTTAAAATTGAGAAGGGAGAATTCGTGCTTATCACTGGCCCAAGCGGTTGCGGAAAAACTACCCTGTGCCGCTGCTTCAACGGCTTGGTGCCCCACTTTTATCAGGGCGAATTGAAAGGTCAAGTTACCGTGGCAGGAAAAGACATAAGCAACAGCCAAACCTTCGATTTGGCAAAACACGTGGGCTTAGTTTTTCAAAACCCCGAAAACCAACTGTTTGCGTTATCAGTAGAGAAAGATGTGGCTTTCGGTCTTGAAAACCTTGGGGTGCCCCGAGAAGAAATGCGTAAACGCGTGGATTGGGCTCTCAACCTCTGTGGCATTTACGCCTTGCGCGAGCGGTCTCCGCATGAAGTCTCAGGCGGTCAGCAGCAGCGTGTAGCAATTGCCTCCGTGCTTGCCATGCAGCCAGAAATAATCGTGCTAGATGAGCCAACATCATTTCTTGACCCCTTAAGTGCGGAGAAAATCTTTGAAGTTATCTACGAATTAAACAAGAAGCAAGGCATCACCGTTATACTTGTAGAGCACAGGCTAGATTTAACCGCCAAGTACACTGACCACCTCATCGTTATGGATGAAGGCAAAATCCATCTTGAAGGCAACCCCCGTGACATCCTGTATTCAGATGAGACAAAGCTTATCGGCGTTGGAATTCCCAAAGCGACGCTTCTATACAAGATGCTAAAGAAAGACGGTTTAAAAATAGGCGGCAAAACACCGCTGGCTTCAGACGAGTTAGCTGAAGAATTGCTGGAGGCTTTCGGCAAGCAATGATTGTTGTTGAAGACCTCCATTTCTCATACCCAAACAACGTTGAAGCCCTAAAAGGCATTTCACTAACGATTAAAGATGGCGAATTCATAGCTATCATGGGACAAAACGGCGCTGGAAAAACCACTTTCATCAAGCACTTCAACGGGTTACTAAAGCCAGCATCAGGCACCGTCCGCGTGGATGGCGAGGAAACAGTGAAAACCAGCGTGGCAGCACTTGCCCGCAATGTAGGATTTGTTTTTCAGAATCCTGACAATCAACTTTTCAGCGAAACAGTCGAGGAAGAAATCGGTTTCGCATTGAAAAATTTTGGGTTTGACAAAGAAACTATTGAGAAGCGGATTACTTGGGCGTTGAACCTGCTTTCGCTTGAGCAGTACCGTAAAACATCGCCTTTTCTGCTTAGCGGTGGAGAACGTAAACGAGTAGCTTTAGCTTCAGTTCTGGCTTGGGACCCCCAGACGCTGATTTTAGATGAACCCACTATCGGGCAAGACCACGACCAGAAAGAGAAGCTTCGCCAGTTTATTATGCAGTTGCAGACGCAGAAGAAGACGGTTGTTATTGTTACCCATGATGTAGAATTTGTTGCTGAATGCAACCCGCGTGTACTGCTAATGCGTGAGGGCAAAATAGTTGCTGACGGCATAGCCAAGAACATCTTGACGAATCCGCAGTTGCTTTCAGAATCGTCGATTGTTTTGCCCCAGATAGCTCAGGTTTTCACCAAGTTATCCTCACTGGGTTTACCCAAAGACGTCATCGACATTTACGAAGCCAAAGAAGTGTTGCTGAGAAAAGCAAAGGAGAGTCACGTCAAATGAGCGTTTTTGACGGCTTAAAATTCCGCAAAGTTTACTCTCCAATACACAATTTAGACCCAAGAATCAAATTCATCTACGTCATAGCCATCTTCATCGCTGCCATCCTGTTTTCACAAATTATTCCGCTTCTTCTGCTTTTCATTTTGCAAATTCCATTTGTACTGCTTGCTAAGGTTCAAAAGCAATGGCTTCGCTCCTTGCGAGGCGCAGCTTTCCTAGCCACCTTCATCTTTGTAATCAATATACTCTCAACCTACTTTACTTCAAACTTTAGCTTGACAGCGTTAAACATTGAAAACGCCGCTTCCATGACGCTTCGCTTTGTTGTGCTGGTAGAATCGTTTTCAGTGTTTTTCCTCACAACCTCGCCTGACCATCTGGGGTTAGCTTTAGAGCAGACCCGTGTGCCATACGAGTTCGCGTTTGCCTTCACCACTGCTGTGCGGTTTGTGCCAGTTCTAGCTGAGGAAGCGCAGACAATTATGGATGCCCAGAAAGCTCGGGGTTTAGAGTTGGAGAAGGGCAGTTTGCTTAAGCGGATAAGAAATTACATTCCAGTGCTTATCCCCTTGATTGTCAGCGCGATTCGTCGCAGTTTAGAGTTGGCGGAAGCTATGGAGTCGCGTGCTTGGGGTGCCACTAAGAAGCGTACAAACCTGTATCTGCTTAAGCTGCATAGGGGCGATGTGGTTTTGATAGCGGTAACTGCTACGGTTTTGGCGGTGGCGCTTTACGCTTTGTTGTTTGTGCCTATTCCGCCAATAAGCAGTTTCTTCTAAAGCTGTTTATGTTAGTTGTTTTGAGCAGCCCCCTTATGCACAACAACTTCTAAGGGTTTGGGCATACAGTGCTTTTATGTCTCTTAGTAGAAGTGTTTGCAGTTTAGTTGTGACTCTAAGCCTTAGAGTTTATTCTCTAACTGTTAGGGCTATTACAAACTGCGGACTCTACAGCTAAACAGTGAAACTATTTGAATACAGCAGCTAACACAAGGACGATAGTCTTAATTCTGGTAGTGTCCCTCATCTGCTTCTTTGCCATCGCCTACTCGCGTGGTATGCTTGACGGGGTAAACATGTGGGTTAACACTTGGGCAACAAGCATACAAGCGGAAAAATTCACGGACGCTGCCAACCTTATCTCGTTCTCGTTTGATACCACAGTTTTGCTAGCTATAACTGTTCCAATCACAGGCTTAATGGTTTACAAAAGACACACTGAAAATGGTCTTCTGCTTTTGGGAGCGATGGGCGGCAATGCGCTTTTGCTCAGTGTCAGCAAAACAATTGTTGCTTCACCTAGACCTTTAAATGGTCTCATACTTGAGCAAGGCAACTCGTTTCCCAGCGGTCATGTGACAAGCACCATCGTGTTTTTTGGTATGCTAGCTTTTTTCGCCATACAAAACCGTAAAACCATCAGCAAGTTATGCTTGGCAGCCATCACTCCAGTTTTAGCGGTTATTGTGGCTTTTGACAGATTATACCTAAACGTGCACTGGCTAAGTGACGTCTTAGCCGCGCCGTTTCTAGCGCTGTTTGTGCTTGCCACCTCGATACTGGTTATTCAGCACCTAAAGGGCAGATACGACCGTATGAAAAACGTGCCTCAAGGCAACGCAAAATAAAACTCGGGAGCGCAGGCAATGGTGCCGTTAATTGAGATGCTGATAGTTTTTTCAACTGCTTTCGGGTTTGGCTTAATACCCTTTGCTGGACCCTCGACGCTGTTTATTGCGTCTAATGCAGCGGTGATTTTAGGGGTAACTGATGTGCCGTCATTGGTTTTTATCGGTTTTCTAGTGGCAATTGGTTCAGCATTGGCTAAAAGCGTTCATTACCTAACAACTTTTATAATAAGCAAGCATCTAAGCCAAGAAAGACAACAACGCCTAAATGCAGACGCCAAGGTCGTTAACCGCTGGGCTTTCCTGCTTCTGTTCGCCGTTGCCACAACACCCATCCCTGATGACCCAATCGTTATCCCTCTTGGTTTAACCAAGTACAGTCCAAGCAAATTCTTCATTGCATACTTTTTTGGAAAATTAATTATTACGCTCACTGGCGCGTTCATGGGCAGCTGGACAGGACAAAGGTTTGCAGAATGGTTAACTCCTGAAGGAGCAATTGCAGTTTCCATTGTGTTAACTATAATTACCACCGTTGTTTTGCTGAAGGTCGATTTAGGTAAATTAGCGGAAAAAATTAGTCGGAGGCTTAAAGCTTGAATTTATCGTCCAAACGCATCCGTGTCCTGTTGGTGCCTATTCAGGCAGCAGTCAGCATTGCTATTTTGTATCTGTTGTTTCGAAACGTTGACTTAGCGCAAGCGCAAAACATCCTTGCCGTAACAAACATACCCATTCTGCTAGTGTCAATTGCGTTCTTTATCCTTTCATCCTTTGCCATCGGATTCGCCCTCCAAGGCGCCCTTAAAACCATGAACGCTGCACCACCATTCAAATACACGATGCTCGCAAACTTTGGCGGTCAACTCTTAAGCGACGTTACGCCAGCCAAATCAGGATACTTCGCTACACCCGTGCTTCTTAACCAGCTTAAAGCTGTGCCTATCGAGAAAGGCTTAATGAGCGTTATGGCAGTTGGAGCAGGCAACTTTTTCGTTAAAGCCAGCTTTTCAGCAATAGCCCTAATCTATTTCCTATACAAGATACCCAGTACAATCATTGATGCAACTATGACTAACGCTTTGCTAGCAGGCATAGTGATTCTTCTAATCTGCGGTGTGGGCTTGACAATACTGGTTTGGACTAACTATTTTTCAGGTTTACTTCTGAAACTGTGCAAGTTGCCTCTTATCGGGATTGTAATTCGTAAGCTTCAGGAAATCCGTTCAATGTTTAGCAATGACAAGGCAGCCCTGCGTAGCTCGATTAAAATAAT